>DATNLP010000520.1:0-11257 GCA_035602795.1 Acidimicrobiales bacterium
CGAGCTGCGCGGTGCGCTGGCGACGCGGCCACCCGAGTTCCTCACGCCGGAGGTCATGCGCGACCTCAACCTCAACTGGGTGGACAGCGAGACGCGGTTCGACGACGTCTACGCCTTCCCGGGCAACGGCGACCTGTCGGGACTGCCGCCGACCTACATCCTCAACTCGGAAGCCGACTCGCTGCGCTCCTCCGGCGAGCGCTTCGGCGAGCAACTGGCGGCGGGCGGCGTGCGGGTGCGGGTCGAGTTCGAGCCGGGGACGGTGCACGGGCACCTGAACCAGCCCGACGACCCGGGGGCGACCCGGAGCATCGAGCGGATGGCGGCCTGGCTCGGCGAGGGTCGGGCCGGTTGACGTTCGGCCCGGCCCTCGCCTACGTGGTGGAGGCTCGGAGCGCGGCGACCGGCAGGATCTCGAAGACGTCGCTCAGCCTGAGGCGCCCCGAGTCGGCGTGGATCTCCCGTCCGGTGAGCACCTCCCGTCGTAGGACTTGGTCATCGGGCTCGTGACCCAACCCGTCGCCGACTCGTGGCGGTACCGCAGCTCGCACCAGAGCGGATCGTGCCCGTCGACGAAGGCATCGGCCTCGACGCGCAATTGTTCCCCGACCGTCGTCTTGGCCGGTCGGCGGCCCTCATCCACCCGGGGGCGGACGTCACGCACCACCGGCCGCACCCACGACCGCGGCAGCGCCACGGGAAGGGGCGGACGTTCTTCCTCTTCGGGTGCTCCTTGGCGCGTGGCACGGCGAGCCCGGGCGCGCGCTGAGGGGGACTCCATCCTGGGTGTTACCTCCTGCTTGGCCCGTACCCGACGGCGTCCACGCACAAACCGCCGGTGCGCCTACCCAGCCAGGACGTACCGAGACGACGGTCGCTCTGACATGGCGGGCGAGGTGGTGGTGGCGCCCGCCGGGCGTCGGGGCGCGGCGGACGACTCCGTTCGCCATCGGTTCGCGCAATCGTCACGATGTGCCGCTGGGTGGGCAGATGGTGGAACGGGTAGGGGCGGCCGTGGCGCGCCCGCGCGCACCAGGACGAGACGGAGCTCGAGGTGCAGGAGCTGGTCCGAACGACGACGACATCGAGGCAACACCCCGGTGGCAGACAGGGCCCGGGGCGAAACCAGTGAACGAGCACATGTCACCGGCAGATCAGGGGCGACGCTGCCCGCCGTGATCGGGACGTCGGGGACGGTCAACCTCGAAGGCAGCGACGGTTCAACGCTTCTTGGCTTTGCCGCCCTTGAACAGGTCCCGCCAGTTGTCGGCCTCGATCTCGACATCGAAACGCTCAGCGGCCCGACGAATGCGATTCCACGCCTGATCGCGCTCATGGTCGGTGACACCCTCGACCTGATCGAAACGGGCCACGGCGTTGCGCACGTGGCGGGCGTCGACGAGCGGCTCCTTGCGCTCCTTGGGGAAGGCGAAATCGCTCTCCGGCAGCCGGTTCTCCTGAGCGGTGCTGAGCCCCGGCGAGCGCGGGACCTTGGCGCCGTGGGCGCGGGCGCTCTGGGACTCGCGGGCCTTCTTGAGGTTCTGCCGCGCCGCCTCTTTCTGGCGTTCAGTGGCCATCTGGCACCTCCTCGGTACGGATGTGTGTTCCTGACCTACCCGGCTGGGCAACCGCGGTAACACCGATGTCCCGGGCGGCGAGATAGGGGTGTCGGGCAGGCGGTCACGGGCGCGAGCCGGCATGGGCCTCGGCCAGCCGTGATCGAGGTCTGAGGCGGCCCTTCGAGGCCACCTCCCCGAGAACCTCAATTCCGGGATTCGCTAACATCGTTGCCACTGGACCTGGGAGGGATTTGCCGTGCGCACCGTCGTCGTTGGGGCATCGAGTGGGCTGGGGCGCTGCATAGGCGTGGGGCTGACCCAGCGGGGAGCGGAGACCGTGCTCATGGCGCGGCGGCTGGAGCGCCTGGAGGCGGCAGCCAAGGAGGCGGGACCGGGGACGTTGCCGGTGGCCTGTGACGTCACCAGCGCCGAGTCGTGCCAGGAGGCCATCGACGCCGCGGTGGCGCATCTCGGTGGCCTGGATGCCCTCGTCTACACCCCGGCCATCGGCCCACTCTCCAGCCTCGTCGACACGGACGCCGACACCTGGCGGCGCGTGTTCGACACGAACGTCATCGGCGCCGCACTGATGACGACGGCGGCCATTCCCCACCTGACGGCATCGGAGGGCGTCGCCGTCTACCTCTCGTCGGTCAGCGCGTCGGTCACGCCGCCGTGGCCGGGACTGGCCGCCTACGCCGTCAGCAAGGCGGCGCTCGACAAACTGGTGGAGGCCTGGCGGGTGGAACACCCGACCGTGGGGTTCACCCGGCTGGTGGTCGGCGACTGCGCCGGGGGCGAGGGCGACTCCATGACGGGCTTCGCCAACGACTGGGACCCCGACCGCGCCGTGGAGTTCGGGACGAAATGGGTGGAGCGCAAGTACCTGTCCGACTCGCTCATGGATGTCGACCACCTGGTGACCGTCGTCGATTCGATCCTGCACAACGGGGCCAGCCTCAGCCTGCACTCCGTCACCGTCGCCCCCCGCCTGACCTCGGGCTCGCCGCCCACTCCCACGCTGGGTTGACGTGAACGACGCCGTTCGAGGGAGATAGGCGATGAAGGTCGAGCGCTACCCCTATACCGCACGCGCCTGGTCGGGCGAGACCGTGGTGGCCCAGTCCGACGCTTGCCTCCTGGCGGAGACCCCGGGCGAGCCGTCGATCCTCTACTTCCCGGCGGCAGATATCGACCGGTTGGCACTTGACGGGGACGGGGCGCGTGACGCCGTGTCGATGCCGACGGAACCGCCGGCGCTGGTCGGCCACGGCGCGTTCGACACCGAGCGCGAGGGCGTGCGGGTCGAGGTGCTCGACGGCGTCCAGGGCGACGACGGACGCGATATCACGGTGAAGGCGTTTCCCATCTGGGGTGACGCCCGCGACCTGATACGGGTCATGGACGTGCAGCCCGATGGGGACCGGCGGTACGTCGGCGCGACTCACACCGACGGACGCCGGCCGGTCGTCGAGGGAAGCCAGATGCTGGGACAGGCCATTGTGGCCGCGGGACGGCACGCGCCGGAGCGCCGCGCCGTGGCGGGCAACATGCTCTTCCTGCGCGGCGCCGACGCCGGAACACCGCTGCACTTCGAGCTCGACGAACTCAGCGCGGGCCGGACCTTCACCGGCCTGGCCGTGCGCGTGCTGCAGGAGGGTCGGTGCTGCGCCGCCGGCACGCTGCTGCTGGACACGACCGCACCGGCCGTCGTGCGCCACGCGGCCGACGCGCCGGACGTACCCGGCCCCTACGAGTGCCCGCCCAACGACATGGGCGTGACCGGTCGCGACCTGCGGGTGGTGAATGGCGCCTACAGCAACGACCCCGACGCTCCGCTCGGGCCGCCGGTGCTCGACTGCTGGGTCCGCTTCCGCGACGTGCCCGACGACCCCGCTCTCCATGCCGGCCTACTGGTGCAGTTCATGGGCCACATGCCGATCGCCGCCGCTATGCGCCCCCATGCGGGGGTCGGCCAGGCGCAGGCGCACCGCACCCTGTCCACGGGGATCAACGCCATCAACCTGTCGTTGCACGGGCCCGTGCGGGCCGACGAATGGATGCTGTACCACCACCTGTCGACGTTCGCCGGCGATGGCATGACCCATGCCGAGTGCCGTGTGCACACCGGAGCCGGCCTGGTGGCGTCCTTCTCGGTGGACGCCATGGTGAGGCCCTTCACCGGCAGCACCGGCGGCCGCGACGACCGCACGGCGCTGTGAGCCTCTCGACGGGCCGCGGGCCATTGAGCGGGCGCCCCGCCGGCCGTTTCACGGCGCCGGTGCCCGAGGGCGTGGCCTACATCGAGCCCTTCCGGCGGCGGGTGCGCGGCGTCAAGGACGGGCAGACCGTCGTCGACAGCGAGCGGGTCCTGCTGGTGCACCGGGCCGGTCGGCCGCCGGCCTATGCCTTCCCGGCGGCCGACGTGTCGGCGGTCCCGGCGCAGGCGGAGCCGGACTCACCCGGCTACGTGTCGGTCGGCTGGGACGCCGCCGACGCCTGGTTCGAGGAGGACGAACAGGTGTTCGGGCACGCCCGGAACCCGTACCACCGGGTCGACTGCCTGCGCTCCGGACGCCGGCTCCGGGTGGAAGCGGCCGGCGTGACCCTGGTCGACACGACCGAGACCCTGGCCGTCTACGAGACGGCGCTCGAACCGCGCCTGTACGTCGACCCCCGGCTGGTGCGCACGGACGCGCTGTCGCTCAGCGCCACCCACACCTATTGCCCCTACAAGGGCACGGCCAGCTACTGGACGGCCCGCGTCGGCGACGCCGTGCTCGAGGACGTCGCCTGGAGCTACGAGGACCCGCTGCCCGAATCGACGCGGCTGGGGCGCTTCCTGAGCTTCGACGAGACTCGCGTCGACGTCCATCACGACCTGCCGGCCGCTGCCTCCTGACCCCCAAGGGGGAATTGGGCCACCGCTAAGGTGTGCCGCGGCCAGATCCGACCGGCGCGTGCGGCGCAAAGGGGGCAGTGAGTTGAAGACTTCTTTCGAGACCCTTCTCTACGAGGAGGACGACGGGGTCGCCACCGTCACGCTCAACCGGCCGGACGTCCACAACTCGTTCAACCTCCAGATGCAGTACGAGCTCAAGGAGCTGTGGACCGGGCTGCGCTGGTACGACGACGTGCGCGTGGTCATCCTGACCGGAGCGGGCGAGAAGGCCTTCTGCAGCGGCATCGACCGCCAGGAATCCATTGAGGAGGGCTACCTCGGCGAGGCCACCGACCGCGACCCCAACCGGGCCGGGCCGGCCTCGACCCCGTTCATGTACAACGACCCGGGCATCTTCATCAACCCCAAGGCGAACGACATGTGGAAGCCGGTGATCGCCGCCGTCAACGGCATGGCCTGCGGGGGCGCCCTCTACATGCTGGGCGAGGCCGACATCATCATCGCGGCGGAGAACGCCACCTTCTTCGACCCCCACGTGACGTACGGCATGGTGGCCGGGTTCGAGTCCATGCACCTGTTGCAGAAACTCCCGCTCGGCGAGACCATGCGCCTGGTGCTTCTCGGGGCGCACGAACGCATGTCGTCGGCTCGGGCGCACCAGCTCGGCCTCGTCTCCGAGATCGTGCCGCGCGAGGAGCTCATGGAGCGGGCCATGTGGGTGGCGCGGGCCATCGCGTCTGCCCCGGTGTACGCCGTTCAGGGTACGGTGCGGGCGGTGTGGCTGGCCCACGAGCTGTCCCGGCGCGACGCCATGGCGCAGGTATCGAACTTCGTGTCCCTGGGCACGCAGTACGAGAACATCGAGAGCGGGCAGGCCACGTTCCAGGGTGAACGCATCGAGTGGCGATTGCGCTAGCTGCCTGGTCATGGCGGCGTGACACGCCGGCTGTGCACGCGACGATCCGCCGACACCAAGGGCGCCGGCGGATCGCCAGGTACGACTACTGGCTGAGCGGCGCGGTGGCCGAGCAGCTCGTTATGAGGCGCTGGCCGTCGACGTCCCCGGGATGTCGGTGCCGCAGACCGGCTGTGTCCCCGACGCCACCTTGAACCCGGTCTTCTCGGCCTGCATGACCCAGGCGCACGTCTTGGCCGGGTCATGCCCGAAGGCCGTCGAGTAGTTGATCGACTGCGGCAGCAGGCCGTTGGCGTTGTAGGACTTGAGGTTGCGCAGATCAGAGATCACCGCGGCCCGGGTCGGGTTCTTCCCGGCCAGCTCCAGGCCCTTGATCATGAGGTCGGCACCGGCCCAGGCCTCGTACTGGCCGAAGCTCGGGAACTCCGACTTCGAGAAGTGCGCGTACTTCTCCATGGCGGCCTGCATCTGCTCGGTGCCGGCGTTCGCCAACGGCCACGGCCGGAACGGCGAGAGGAAGTAGGCACCTTGCAGGTCGGCCCAGGCCGGCGACTTGATCACGTCGGGCTCGTAGCCGGTGGCGTACAGCGTCGCCTTGAGCTTCACACCGGCCTGGGCGAGCGCCGTGGCCAGGGCGTAGTTCGAGTTGGAGTCCATGGCCGGCACCATGGCGTTGATGCCCGCCTGCTTGGCCGACAGCGCCGCAGCGGTGAAGTCCACGCTCCCGAAGGGCACGGTGGTGTCGATGACGCCGACCTTGCCGCCGGCGTGCTGGAACGAGTCCCCGGTGGCGATGGCGGCCCGACTCGACGACGGCGAGATGCCGTATCCGTACGAGCCGAGCACCGTGCCGCCGTGCGCCTTGAGGAAGTCACCGATCTCTGTGTTGACCGGGTACTTAGGGTCGACGCTCCCCTCGTCGGAGGCGAACATGTTCGTGTAGGGCTGCTCGCCCCACTCCGGCCCATCCGTGTAGGCCCCGGTAACCGGGACGCCCGCCTCCTGCGGGTACTTGGCTGCCAGGAAGAACAGCGGGCTCTGGGACACGATGCCGAATGCCTTGGAGTCGGCCTCCTGGACCGCGGTGGCGATCTCCGACGGGCTGGTCTGGTCGTCGATGACGAGCGGGACCAGCTTGTGCCCGTCCACCCCGCCTTCGGCGTTCTGCAGGTCGATGCGCGCGTCGAACCCGGCCGGCGAGTTGGCGTTCTCCGCCGCGCCCTCTCCGGTCAGGTCGGTGACGTAGGCGATGGTGATCGGCGACGCCGACGCGGACTCCGACGCGGACGCCGGGGCCGACGTGGTGGCGACCAGGGCCAGAGGCAGTCCCGCCACCGTAGCGGCGACGACGGTGCCGAACGTCCGGAACCGGCGCTTGCCACCACGCTTGCGAGCGCTGGTCGACAAAGAGCGCCAGTGGCGTGGAGTGCCCGCTCCCGACGGGGTCATGAGTGGTTGCACTGGACGGATGCCCTCCCCCGGACCCCGATTCGGGATCCCTTATTCGGTTACCTGCCAACTGCCTATGAGGAGATTGAGAATACCTCTCTCACCCTAGGCGAAGGGCATTATTGTAACCCGTTTGTAACGCCGGCGGGGGTCGCTTCCGCCTCGCCCAGGTAGCGGTCGATCACCTCTTGACCGGCCTCGGCGGCCGGCCCCGACCAGCCCACCTGGCCCCTGGTCAGGATCACGCACCCGGTCGCCATGGCCAGTGCCCGGTGGACGAACTGCTCGGTCAGGACCAGGGTGATCCCCGAGCGGCAGGCCTGCTCGAGGCCTTCGAAGACCGACTCGGTCACGAGCGGAGCCAGGCCGAGGGACATCTCGTCGGCGATGATCACCTTGGGCGAGACGGCGAGCGCCCGGGCCAATGCCAGCATCTGCTGCTCGCCGCCGGAGAGGCTGCCCGCCCGCTGCGTGCGACGGTTGCCCAGCACCGGGAAATGCTCGATCGCCCGCTCAATGGCCGGGGGTCGGTCCGGGCGGCGCTCCTGGGCCACGGCCATGCGCAGGTTGTCGATGACCGAGAGGCCGGGAAAGATGCCACGCCCCTCGGGGATGTAGGTCAGCCCGAGCTTGCGGATGCGGTGGGCGGGCCGGCCCGTCACGTCCTCCCCGTCGAGGAAGACCCGCCCACTGGTGGTGGGAACCAGCCCGGACACGGCGCGGGCCAGGGTGCTCTTGCCGGCCCCGTTGGTGCCCAGTACGGCGAGGCATCCGCCCTTCGGCACGGAGAGCGTCACCCCGAAGAGCGCCTGCGAGGCCCCGTAGCAGACGTCGAGGTCGCGTACCTCGAGGATGGGCTCGGTCATCTGCCCTCCGGGCGCGGCGGCGACCCGGGCCTGTGCGTCGGCGTCCCGACCACTGTCGACCGCGCGACCGGCTCGCTATCGCCGAGGTAGGCCGCCCGCACGGCCGGGTCGTTGCGGATCTCCTCGGGGCTGCCGGCAGCGATGCGTTCCCCGAAGTCGAGCACGAAAACGGTGTCCGACAGCGAAAGAACGGCGGCGACGTCGTGCTCGACCAGGACCACGGACAATGGAGGGTCGGCCGCGTCGACGATCTGACGGAAGACGCCGAGCAGATTCTCCGACGCCTTCATGTCGAGGCCGGACAGCGGCTCGTCGAGGAGGAGCACCCGGGGCTCGCTGGCCAGCGCCCGCCCGACTTCGACCAGGCGGAGGATGCCGAGTGGCAGCGCGGCCACCGGTGCCTTGGCCACCCGGGTCAACCGCAGCATCTCGAGGATCCCGTCGATCCGTTCCGTCTCCTCCTTCGAGGGCGGAAGCAGCGAGCGCGGGTCGAACATGTCCCGCCAGAGGCGTTGGCGCGCCACGCGGGCGCGGTAGGCCAGGGTGAGGTGCTCACTCACCGTCAGGCCCACGAAGAGCTCCGGTTGTTGAAACGTGCGGGCCATTCCCAACCTCGCCCGGGCACGGGGCGACGCGTCAGTCACGTCTTCGCCGCACAGGGACACGTGACCCGCATTGGCCCGAATCAGGCCGGAGAGCACACCGAGAAGCGTCGACTTGCCGGCTCCGTTCGGGCCGACCAGCCCCGCGATGCTCCCGGGTTCGACCTGCAGGGAGACGTCGTCCAGAGCCATGAGCCCGCCGAAGCGGACGGTGATGCCCGTCGCCACGAGCGCGGGCGCCGGCCTGTTGGCGCCCGCCTCGTCGCCCCGAGGTTCGTCGGCCGTCACGGCGGCGGTCGTCACGACACGCGCTCGGCGATCTTTGGCGCCGGGTCGACCGGGCCGACCGCCGTGTCCAGACCAAGGTCCAGCGGTTGCTGCTCGAGTCCGGATCGAACCGCCTTCACCCGCAAGGCCAGCCGTCGCAGCTGCCGGCTCTGCTCCGCCAGGGTGCCGTCGGGGTACTTGGCGGCCGAAATGGCGCCGAGGCCGAACAGGACCGGCAGGACGTTGGGCAGCCATGCCAACGACGAGAAGTAGTACTGGATGAGCGCCGCCGGAAGGACGAACGCGATGCCGGCGATCAGCGCGGCAGCGTTCGACCGGACACCGATGGTGACGAAGATGGCCAGCCAGACCACTCCGGCGAAGGTGGCGAACTCGCTGGGCTGGAACGTGGTCTGGGCCAGGGCGAGCAGCCCTCCCCCGATGCCGGCGATCAGCGCCGCCAACGATCCCGCGATCACCTTCATCTGCACCACGCTGATGCCCGACGTCCGGGCTCCCGCCTCGCTCCAGCGGGCGGCGTTGAGCGCGAGGCCCGTGGTGGAGCGGCGGAAGTTCACGATGAACAGGGCGATCACGATGAAGACGGCCAGGCACAAGTAGGTGAACGAGAGATTTGAGCTGGCCCAGCTGGGCCGGTTGAGCGAGAGCCCGAGGCCCTGGTTCACGAAGCTGGGCAACGTGAAGACGAGGTTCTCCATGAGGAGCCCGAACGTGAGCGTCACCAGGGCGACATAGAGATCGCCGAGCCGGATGCTCAGGAACCCGACGATGGCGCCCATGGCGGCCGCAATCAGCCCGCCGATGAGCACCGCCAGCAGGACGGGCCACCCGTAGTGGTTGGCCAGCTGCGCCGTGGTGAGCGCCCCGACCCCGGCAAAGGTGATCTGACAGAGCCAGAGCATGCCGCCCTCACCGGTCACGATGGTCCAGGACAGGAAGATGACGGCGTAGGCGAAGGCCTGCGCGAACAAGCCCACCCAGTAGCCCGACACGATGGCGGGTAGCGCCCCCACAATGATGATGAGCAGGAGGGGGCCGGCGTACTTGCCGGCGAAGCTGAGCGAGGCCGTCTCGACCACGCTGGTCGTCGAACCGGCCAGGCGGCTCTCGCCCTGCGGCGTGATAGCGCGGTCCAAGGCGCCGCCCCAGCCGTCGGCCGCACCGACCCGCTCCCGGCCGAACAGGCTGTAAATCAGGAACAGCGCCACGACGATGAAGGGCACGGCGTCGATGACTTCGGTGGTCCACACGCTGTCGGACGGCAGGTAGCGCTGGATGAGCGAGGTGGCCACACCCATCAGTAGCCCCACGACCACGGCCACCGGCAGATTCCGCAGCTTTGCCGCCACGACGGCGGCGAACGACGCCGCGATCAGCAGCGTGAAGTTGTCAGGGTCGAGCCCGATGATGGGCGCAGCCAGCACGCCGCAGAGCCCGGCGAAGAGCGTGCTGACGGCCCAGACCCCGACCGAGACCGCGGTGGGGTTCGTGCCGGACAGGTCGGTCATGGCGGGCGAATCGACCATGGCCCGGACTTTCAGGCCGACCTCGGTGTAGCGCAGGACGACGGCGCCGATAACCACCGTCGCCACCACGCACGCGTACACAATGATCTGATCGAGCGTGACGGGGACGCCGAGGAACTGGTAGACGTGCACGGGCTCGGGGGCCAGCCCCGGCGCCTGATCGATCGCCGCGTTGCCGAAGATCAGCACGGCGACGGAAGGGATGGCGACCAGCAGGCCGATCGTCGCCACCACCTTGATCAGAGGCGAGGACAGCCGCAGGTGGCGGAACAGGACGGCGTACAGGAACACCCCGAGCGCGGGTGACGCGATCAGGATCGACACGACCGCCGACAGAATGATCGACCAGTTCTGCTGGGTGTGCAGGTAGTAGTAGAAGCGCGCGATGAAGTACGCGATGGCGCCGAAGGCGAAGTTGAGGATGCCTGACGACGTGTAGGTGATCACCAGCCCGGCCGATGCGATGGCGTAGATGCCCCCCAGCACCAGCCCGGCGATCACGAATTGGAGCATCCTGGAAGACCCACCCCTTGCCGGTCCGTTCCCCCGGCATTTCTGACATCGACGTCGATTCTGATACTAACCAGACGCCATGGGCGCTGCCAGGGGGTCCCTTAGGCCTCTGACCTGGATTTCCGCTGAGAAAGAGCAGGTCAGGCGGCTACAACCCGGACGCCGACCCGGCCCCCCATCCCCCACCTCTCGCCCTACTCGGCCCGGACCTTGTCCTTGAGCGCCGGCACGATCGGCGGAGCTTCCTTCCAATTGGGGATGCCCGAGTCCTCGAGCGCCACCGGGTAGTGGTTCTCGTTGACCTGGGCCCAGTGCGAGTGGTTGAGCTCGTGCAGCGTGAAGCAGGCGTTGAGCGCGTTGTAGAAGCCCATGTTGTCGACGCTCTGGTTCACCGACTCCTTGATGAGCAGCGACGTCATGGTGGGCAGCTGGGCGATGCGCCGGGCGAACTCGACAGTGCGGTCGGCCAGTTCGTCATCGGGGAACACCTTGGTCACCATGCCGAGCCGGTAGGCCTCGTCGGCGTCGACGGAGTCGCCGGTCAACAGGAGCTCTTTGGCCTTGCGCGGCCCGAACTCCCATGGGTGGGCGAAGTACTCCACACCGCACATGCCGAGCCTGGTGCCCACCACGTCG
>DATNLP010000408.1:0-4224 GCA_035602795.1 Acidimicrobiales bacterium
TCCGGATCGCCGACTTCTTCGGCACCAACCGCGTCGACGAGGGCGAGGACCGCGACCCGTTCGCGGCGTCCCTCCGGGCGGCGGCGGAGGCCTTCGCGGGCACCGGTCCCTATTTGGTCATCTCCACCTGCACCGCATCACGTGATGAACTGGTCGGCCTTCTGGGCGAGGCGTCGGCTGAGCGGGCCGTGCCCGTGGTGCGCGTCCCCGGCGCGCAGGTCCCGCTGCGCGACTACCTCCGGACCCGGGTCCTCGAGGTGGTCGTGCACGGGGACGACGTTGCGTGCAGCATCCCCACCATGAGCGTGGCCGATCCGCCTGCCGCCGCCATGGAGGTGTGTCTCGGCGTCTGCGTGGAGATGGCCCGGGGCCGGTTGGGCGACGTCGAGACGCTGCGGGCGTTCACCCGGGGCGAACGGTCGGATCCCAGCGGGTTGCGCGTCCTGTAGCAGGCCCGGTCCATCGACGTCCCTGGGCCCCCCTCCAGCCTGATCCGGGCCGCCTGAGGCTCAGGCCAGCACCTTGCGGCGGAAGTTGCGCAGGCCGAGAGTGAGGAAGATCACGCTGAAGGCGCAAATGGCGGGATAGATCACGTAGAGGTGCATGTGGGCCGCATCGGTGAACGCTGCCCGCATGCCGTCGTTGATGTAGATCAGCGGGTTCACCAGCACGACGATCTGGAGCCAGTGGACGGTCCCGAGCTTCACCGAAGCCAGCCGAGTCCACTGGTAGTAGGTCCCGCCCAAGAACGTGATCGGGAGCACGATGAAGCCGAACATCAAGCCGAGGTTGCGTGGTTCGAACGACGTGCCCAACAGCAACCCGAGGGACGCCATGCAGAAGCACGAGAGCGGCACGAGGGTCACGATCAGTGGCCAGTGGTAGCTGATCTGCGCCTCGACGCCCGCCGCGTGCACGACCCGGGCGATTGGGAACACGATGATGGCGGAGACCAGTCCCTGTGATCCCCCCGAGAGCACTTTGGACATGGCGACGAGCCAGACCGGGCACGGCGCCTGCACGCGGTCCTCGATCTCGCGGGTGAAGCCGAACTCCTGGGCCATGGGCATGGCCACGGCCTGGATGCCCTGGAACATGATGGACAGGCCGACGACGCCGGGCACCAGCACGGTGGCGAAGGCCGACTCCGCACCCGGGATCCCACTGGCCGCCCCGATGCCCTGACCGATCTTCGGGAAGACGTACAGGAAGACGAAGCACAGCAAGAACGGCTGCACGAGGGTGCGGATGACGAACTCGACCTTGTGCTTCCAGAGCACCAACAGGTCGCGGCGGATCAGGGCACCGAGCGACGTCCAGCTGGACGAGGCGGCCGACCGGGTCGGCTTCAGGTCGATGAGGCGGTGGGCGGTCGTGCCCGGCGTGGAAGTCGGGACGGCATCGGTCGTCGTGGCCATCAGTCGCGCAGCTCCTTTCCGGTCAGTCCGATGAAGACGGTCTCGAGCGTGGGCTCGGTGACCGACAGGTCGGCCACGGGGAATCCGGCGGCCTCGGCCGCCGCTACGACGCGGGGCACCAGCCGCTCCGAGCCCCGGATGTGGAGCTCGACGCCGCCGTCGATGGATCGCGTCCGGGTCAGGCCTTCGAGCTGCGACCGGAAGGCCGCCGCCAGCTCCTCGGGGTCACCGCTCGACTTGACCGTGACGATGGTGTCTGCGCCCACGCTGCGCTTCAGCTCGGCCGGTGTGTCGAGGGCCAGGATCTTCCCGTGGTCCATGATGGCCACGCGGTTGCACAGGCGGTCGGCCTCCTCCATGTAGTGCGTGGTGAGCATGATCGTCTGGCCCTCGGCATTGAGGCCGCGCAGCAGGTCCCACAGAACGAGACGCCCCTGTGGGTCGAGGCCGGCGGTGGGCTCGTCGAGGAAGAGCACCGCCGGCCGGTGGAAGATGGCCCGGGCCACCATCAACCGCTGGGCCATGCCGCCGGAGAGCGCGTAGACCGACGCGTTGGCGAAGCGCGTCAACTGGAACCGCTCGAGCAGGTCGTCGGCCATCTGGCGGCATTCCCTGGCCCCCATGCCGAAGAGGCGGCCGTGCCAGTACAGGTTCTCCCGGGGCGTCAGCTGGCGGTCGAGCGTGTTCTGTTGTGAGACGACCCCGATGACCTGCTTCACCAGCGAGGGGTGTTCGGTGACGTCGATGCCCGCAACGAAGGCCTGCCCGGCCGTAGGGATCACTCTGGTGGTGAGCACCCCCACCGTCGTCGTCTTGCCGGCCCCGTTGGGGCCGAGGAGCCCGAAGACCTCCCCGGTGCCGACGCTGAGGTTCAGTTCGTCGACGGCACGGAAGTCGGTGCCCGAGTAGGTCTTCGTGAGCCCCCTGGTCTCGATGATGGGTGTCGCTCCGTCGGGGTGATACCCATCGAGCGTGGCGGCGGTCGCGGTCGTCATGGCGTCTGCGAGAAGAGTACCTGGCGACCGTCAGATGATCGGCCCAGACAGTCCCATTAGTCCTCGGCCAAAATCTGGTACAGATCCTTGCGGGCCTTCTGGATCACCGCGATGCCGCGCTCGAGCTGCGACTGCTCGCCCGCTCCGGAGAGCTGCTTGGCGGCGCTCATGAGTTGACCGACGGCCTGGCGCAAGTTGCGGAGCTCCTCGTCGCTCTCGTCACCCTGGGTGGGCATCCCGGCCTTCTCGGCTTCGGCCCGGCCGGCTTCGGTGAGGCTGAACTTGCGGCTGCCGTCGACCTCGGTCGACTGGACGACTCCGGCGTCCTCGAGCATCTGGAGGTGCGGGTAGACCGACCCCGGACTGGGTCGCCAGAGGCCGCCGCTCATCTCCTCGAGCCGGCGCATGACCTCGTAGCCGTTGGCAGGCTCGTCGCGCAGAGCGACCAGCACGGCCTTGCGGATGTCGCCACGGCGCATGCGCCGCCCGCCACCCCAGCCACCGCGACCGCCACCCCAGCCACCTCGGCCGCGCGGGCCGCCCCGCATGCCCCGGAAGGCGTGCTCATGACGGTGCTCGTGATCGTGGTCGTGCTCGTGCTCGTGGTCGTGCTCGTGATCGTGATCATGGTCGTGTGTGTGTTGCCTATCCATTGGTGTTTCCTTTCGGTTGTGTCGTCTGAATCTCGTGTGGTGTGTCAGAGCCCGGCTGTGGGGCGCAGGGCGATGGCCGATTCCGGGCACGCCACGACGCACAGGCCGCAGGCATGACAGTCCTCGGCCCGTACCGCGTAGGCGCCTTGGCGCTGGTGGGCGATGCTCCGCAGCTTCCCGAACACGCTCAGCGAGCCGAAGTCCTCGTCGGTGATCCTTGTCACCTCGAAGACGTCGTATGGGCAGACCTCGGTGCAGTCGCGCTTGCCTTCGCAGCGGCTCAGGTCGACGACCGGGACGAAGCGACCGGGTTCGGCCCGGCAGCGTTCGCCCGGACGATCGGGATCGGCACGGGCGGCCCGAACCTTGGACGGGTTGGTACGCCTGGCCGCCGCCGGGGGCACCGGCTCGTCACCGAAGGACGTGCCGTCGATCGGGCCCGTCTCCATGCCTTCTCCTTTGCCTCGCCGTACGCTGAACATCTTGGAGTATAACGATATATCACTATATGTCAACGACCTCACGAAATATGCCGCTCCCATGAGGTGTTGTACCTGGTGAGCGGCCGCTAGGGCGGCTGGCTCAAATCGCGGTGCCCCACGCAGGGGGCACCATGGCCGCGGCGCGGATGGGCCGCGTGGAGGCCTAGGAGGCGTCATGGGTTTGTTCCGTTCGCACAAGACCGAAATGGTCACCCCGGAGAGGGCCCTGCCCGGGCACGACGAGGCCATGCCCGTTGCGGCGCCCCACCTGGTGCTCGGCACCAAGCTCACGCCACCCTTCCCGGACGGCCTCGAACAGGCGGTCTTCGGGATGGGCTGCTTCTGGGGCGCCGAGCGGAAGTTCTGGACGCTCCCAGGCGTGTACACCACGGCGGTCGGTTACGCCGGCGGTCTGAGCCCGAACCCCATCTATCGGGAGGTGTGCGGCGGTCGCACCGGACACGCCGAGGTCTTGCTGGTCGTGTTCGACCCCGAGACGATCACTTACGAGCAGTTGCTCGGCGTCTTCTTCGAGGGCCACAACCCGACACAGGGGATGCGCCAAGGCAATGACGTCGGTAGCCAATACCGCTCCGCCATCTACACGACCACCCCGGAGCAGGCCGACACGGCCAAGCAGGTGGCCAAGCGCTTCCAGGAGTCGCTGTCGGCGGCC
>DATNLP010000423.1:0-11323 GCA_035602795.1 Acidimicrobiales bacterium
GATGAGCTCCTCACCGACGACGGGTTCGTACCGGCCGGTGACGAGCACCTCGGATCGGAGGGCCCGGACCTTCCGCACGCTCTCGAGGTACGGCTCGACGAAGCGGTAGCGGTCCCCCCGCAGGGTGTTCAAGTTGGGGAAGTGCGGGAAGAGAGGCCCGAACAGGTTGCTGATCAAGGCGGTGCGCCGCTCGGGTAGCCACACGATGGTGCTGTCGATGGTCTCCCCCACGGCGGCGTG
This sequence comes from Acidimicrobiales bacterium, assembly GCA_035602795.1. Lineage (GTDB taxonomy): Bacteria > Actinomycetota > Acidimicrobiia > Acidimicrobiales > RAAP-2 > Bog-473. The sequence goes on from DATNLP010000423.1 coordinate 241, forward strand.
CAGCTCCAGGATGAGGCCGTCGGCGTCGAGCGCGAGCCGCTGGTCGAAGGTGAGGTCGGGCACCGGCTCGGCCTGGCGCATCGAGACTCCCGGGTTCTCGGCAGCGATGCGCCGGGCGTCGGTGCCCAGCATGTCGAACCAGATGCCGGCGGTGCGCATGCGCAAGGCACGGATGCGGGCGTCGTCGGCTTGGCAGGCCTGGTTGTTCTGCTGGGCCACGTAGGTGGTGTCGACCTCCTTGAACAGATCGACGCCGCCCACGTGGTCCACGTGCGCCTGGGTCGTGATGATGTAGTGGGTCGGCCCAGGTCGTACCGCGTCGAAGACCCGCTTGTGATGCGGGGCTTCGAAGCCCATGCCGGTGTTGACGATGACCCGCCCGCTGTCCGTGAGCAACAGGTAGGCGGCGGTGGTCCCGCCCGAGCGGTAGATGCCCTCGGCGACGGGGTGGGCGGGGTCTTCGTAGACCGGGCGCATCAGCTCCCGGCCCGGGCGCGTGTCGATCAGGCGGTCGACCTCTTCCTGAACAGACATCAGACCTCCAGCCGGACCGGGAAGCGCTCCAGGTAGGACCCGAAACGCACCCGCACTTCTTCAGGGGTCACGCCGAATTGGCGCCGGAGGTCGTAGGCGACCCTCCCCTCCTTCCCGCGCGGATGGGCGGCCTGGTAAGCCGAGACCTCGGCCCTTGCCTGCCCGGTCAGTGCAATGCCGGCGCAGTCGTACACCCGCTCGAGGGTGCCGAGCTCGTCCCCCATGTAGTCCTCGAAGAAGACGTCCACAGTGCGATGATCGGGCAGGAGGTGGCGGTCGCGCAACGAGGAGTCGAGCAGCGTGCCGATGCGCTCCGTCCAGTAGTTGCGGTACCACTCGGGTCGGCTCGTGCGGTAGGACGTGCGGGCGCCGTAGCAGGCCATCGTGATGGTCGACTGGACGACGGCGACCGGGTCGCGATGGGTCACCACGACGGTGGCGTCGGGGAAGGTGTGCAGGAGCGGCCCGAGCTGCTCGAGGTGCTGCGGCGACTTCAGAACCCAACGCTCTCGTGGATGGAACCATTGCAGGATCTGGAGCACCGACTTCATGTAGGCGTAGTGGGGGGTCTGGTCGTGGGCGAAGTAGTGGTCGCGCCACCGCGGGGCCCGGGCCGCCCACTCGAGGGTGTAGCTCGAGAAGTCCGGCATCTGCAGCTCAATCTCCTCGTGCACGTGGTCGGGTTCCATCGGGTGCATGGCCGCCACGAGCGGGGCCGCGGCCTGCATCGCCTCCCAGGCGCTGTTGCAACGGGTCCAGCGCGGGTCCACCCCGTCCACCTCGGCCGGGTCCTTCGGATTTCGCACGGGTTCGTAGGACTCCCAGAGGGGCATCGAACGGAACCGGGTGTCCGCGGCGAGCAGGTTGACGAGGTGGGTCGTGCCCGACCGCGGCAGACCGACGACGATGACCGGCCGGTCAATGGGGATCTCGAGGATCTCGGGATGCCGGGTCAGGAGGTCGTGGACGAGAAGGCGGTTGGAGGTGTAGCGGACGCAGTCGGCAAACATCATCAGCCGCCCGATCCCCGTCCGCTCCTCGTCGGCATCCATCTCTGCCAGCTGGAGCCCGAGCCGCGCCGCGAAGTCCTCCTCACCGAAGTCCGCCAGGCCGGTGCGCGCCCGGGCGGCGTCACACACGGCGTCGACCGTGAGGTCGGTGCGCTTGGACTCCCCGTAGTCGATGGCCATCCGTTGGACGTCGTTGAGGACGGGGGCCCCCAGGTCGTCGATCCGTATGACGTCGCCCATCGCGCTCTCTTCAGCGGGCGAGGTAGCCGCCGTCGACCGCGAGGGTGCTGCCGGTGATGAACGCCGCCGCCTCGCTGGAGAGGTAGAGAGCGGCGGACGCCACCTCCTCGGGTGTCCCCATGCGCGGGAGGATGCCGCGTGCCAGCTCGGTCTCGAGCAACGGTGGAAAGGCCTTCATCGGTGCCGTCATGGGGGTGTCGATCAGCCCCGGGGCCACCGCGTTGACCCGGATGCCGTCACCGGCCCAGTGGGCGGCCAGGTTCCGGGTCAGGGTGAGCAGCGCTGCCTTGGCGGCGGCGTAGCCGGGCACGATCGTGGTCGAGCGGAACGCTGTCATCGACACCAGATTGACGACGCTGGCGCCCCCCGCCATGGTGCTCGTCCCGAGGGCGGCGCGCAGGCCCATGGTCAGGCGCATGGCGCCCTGCACGTTGAGGTCGAGGGCGGCCGCGAATCCGTCGGGGTCCCACTCGTCCCTCCCGTCGGGGAAATTGGCGCCGGCGTTGTTGACCAGTACGTCGAGCCGGTCGAAGGCCGCTGCCAAGTCCTCCACCGCGCCGTGGTCGCGCACTTCGAGCGGGCGGTAGGAGAAGGCGGACAGGTCGCGCTCGTACCGGCCGGCATCCAGGCGTGTCCCGGTCACGGTGACGTCGGCTCCGGCGGAGGCGAACGCCGAGGCGATGGCGTGGCCGATGCCGCTCGTTCCGCCGGTCACCAGGACCGAGGTGCCGTCGAAGTCGAACTGGAGCCGGTTGGTCACGCGTCACCCCCCATGGTGATCATGACCTTCCCACAATCCTTCGAACCTTCCAGCAGAGCCAAGCCATGGTCGAACTCCTCCAGCGGCAGGGTGTGGGTGACCAGATCCGACAGGTCGCGTCGGGCCAGGAGCTCAATCGCGTCCTCGAATCGCGGCGGGTACTCGAACGAGCCCCGGATGGTGAACTGCTTCATCAGGACTTGGACGAAATTCGTCGGCACGGGCTGATAGTGCAAGGCGACCAGCGACATGCGCCCGCCGGCCCGCCCGCGCTCGAGGATCTCGGTGAGCACCCGGTCCGATCCCGACGCCTCAATGAAGACGTCGGTGGCCGGGGTGGGCCCGAGCATGAACGGAGCGGTCCCGTGGAAGCGGGCCAGCTCGTCCCAGACGTCGACCTCGGAAGGGTCCGCCAGGTGGTCAGCTCCGAACTGCTGCGCCAGCTCGAGGCGGCGCCGGCTGGTGTCGACGGCGACCACGTCGCGCACGCCTCGGTCGGCCAGCGTGGCGATGGCCAGGAGCCCGATCGGGCCGCACCCGAAGACTGCCACCCGGTCCCCCTGCGCCACCTCACCTTGGTTCACCGCCTGCAGGCCGACGGCGGCCGGCTCGGCCAGCGCAGCGACCTGCAGCGTCATGGCGTCCGGGACGTGGAACAGCCGTCGCCCCTTGGCCGCCTCGCGCACCAGGAGGAGCGGCGTCAACCCGCCTTCGAGCGCACCGCTGCCTATCCGGCCCAGCTCCTCGTCGGCCGGATGGACGACGACCCGGTCACCGGCCGCCGCATCGCTCACGTCGGACCCGACCCACTCGACCACGCCGGACATCTCGTGGCCCAGGGCCATCGGCTGCCCCGTGATGCCCCCCATGTGCACGAAGGACACGTCCGTCCCGCAGATCCCGCAGGCCGCGATGCGGACCAGGACGTCGCGGGCGCCCGGTGGTGGTGGCGGCACCTCGTCGAGGCGAACGTCGTTGGGACCGTGCACGCGGATCTGCTTCACCGGCCTGGCCCTTCCCGGGTCTGCGGACGCTCGCAGTGCATGCCCCTCCCCACGACTGGACCTAATCGACGTTCCGAGACGTGGGCCCAGGGTCAGGAGATTACGCCGGTACAGTTTTGACCATGGCCAGCTCGGATACCTTGCGTTCGTCCGATGCCTCCGTCGTGGCCGACGTGGCCGAGGCGACCAACTTTCTGAATCAGTTCTTCCAAGGCACGGCGAAGCAACGCGCCCGACGGGTGGTCAAGGCGCCCCTCGGTGCGGTTCAGACCGCGGCGCTGCACCACCCGGACCCCTGGGTGCGCCGCGATTGTCTGTTCTTCCTGGACCACTACGCCAACGACCAGTCGATGCCTGTCTTCGCTCGCGCCCTGGGGGACCCGGTGGAGTTCGTTCGCAACATGGCGCTGCACGGCTTGTCTTGTCAGGCCTGTAAGTCGGAGGAGCTGTGTACGGCCGACGTCGCGGCTGGCTTGGTGGAGGTGCTCGAGCACGACCCCAGCCACGAGTTGCGCACCAAGGCCATACAGTTTTTGTTCCACCTGTCGGGACGAGAGGCCCGGGCCCGGGCGGCGCTCGAGGAGGCGTCGGTCCACGACCCGGATCCGATCGTCCGGCAGGCCGCACGCAGCGCGCTGGCGGGACGCTTCGTCGCTCCCCGGAAACGGTACGAACGGCAGCAGCGCCGCCACGGCCGGGGGCCCGCCTCGCTCCCGGGTGCCCGTTCGTAGGTGACCGGCCCGAGCGCGCCTCCGGGCCCCAGGAGCGAGGGCGTCGACGGCGAGGCGAAGCAGCGCTCCAGACGGTGCCGTCGGGACCGTGGTCCTCGGCCTAACCCTCCCCCACTGCTTGGCGAACCCGACGTAGCAGCGAGCTTTGCTCGGCCTTGGTCTGCACGCGCAGCCGCGCGAAGTCCTCGCCGGCCGCCAGGCGGACGTCGGCGTACATCCCGGTCGGGTCGTCGTGGAAATGGAGGAAGCCTTTCGAGTTCCGGTAGAAGGACCCGGGCGTGCGCTCCACGAGGCCCGGCATCCGACGGACTTCGTCCAGCAGGGTCCCGATCTTCTCGAGGTCCTCGGGTGTGGCGTGGCGCATCCGGCCGAACCGTAGACCGCCGACGCTCTCGGGGCGTGCGGCTTTGGACGCCGCACGCCCCGGAGGGCGGCAACCGCGTGTCCGACCGGGGTCGGGAGGATCGAAGGGAGTAACGAACGCTCCCGTCGGACCGCGGCAATGGCAGCATCGTGCCAGGCCGCCGTTGGAGCCCGTCCGGACCCAGCTGTGTGCATTCTTAGAGATCGATTTCGAACCAATCCCCGCCTGAGCTGGACCTTTATGTCACACTTACACAAAACCCTAAGCGGGCTCACAGCTGGGATTTGGCTTGTCGTGAAATGGCTCGTCTGAACTGGGAGCATGGCCAAAGCGGGAGCAATCGACGCGCCGGAGAACCCAGTGGACCTCACCGAGGAACTGCCCCTCGATGACGAGAACGTCCTGGCCCCCGAGCGGGCGTCGCGCTGGCGGCGCTACCGGTGGCCGATCGTGGGCGCGGCCGTCATCGTCATCGCGGCCGCCGTCGGGCTGACCCTCTGGCTCACCTCCAGCTCTTCCACGCCCGTCGGGCTCTCCGTCACGACGGTGACGGTACCGGTTACGACGGGCACCATCCAGCAGACGGTGGCGAGTTCGGGCACCCTCGAGCCAGCCAGCCAGGCCAGCTTGAACTTCGCCGTGTCCGGCACCGTCAACGCGGTCTGGGTGAAGGCCGGACAGACCGTCACCGCCGGGCAGGTCCTGGCCAGCGTCGGCACGACGGCGCTCTCCGAAGACGTGAGCGCAGCGCAGGCCCAGTTGACCGCCGCCGAGGACCGCCTTTCGAGCGACGAGGCCGCCAATGCCGCCACCAGCCAGATCGACACGGACGAAGCATCGGTCACCTCGGCCGAGTCCTCGCTCTCGACGGCCCAGACGAATCTCAACGACGCGTCGCTCACCTCCACCATTGCGGGGACGGTGGCCTCGGTGAACCTGACGAACGGCCAGCAGGTGACGGGCTCCGGCTCGGGCGGCAGCGGTGGCGACACCGGAGCGGCAGCCGCGGACACCAGTGGTGACACGGGAACGGGATCCAGCGGCACGAGCGGCCAGATCGTGGTCATCGGCACCGACTCCTACATTGTCAACACCACGGTGGATGACACCGAAATCGGCCAGATCGCCGACGGTGACCAGGTCGACCTCACCGACACGGGCTCGTCGTCCCCCGTCTACGGGACGGTGGGTTCCATCAGCCTCATCGGCAGCCAGAGCTCCGACATCACGACGTTCCCGGTGGTGATCAACGTCACGGGCAATCCGGCCGGCCTCTACGCCGGTTCGACGGTGGACGTCGCCATCATCGTCAAGCAGCTGAACAACGTGACGGAGGTGCCGACCGAGGCCATCTCCTACGGCACCAACGGCCAAGCGACGGTCACCGAGGTGGTCAACGGCGCGCACGTCGTCAAGGACGTGACGGTCGGCGCCGCCGAGGCTGGGGAGACGCAGATCACGAGCGGCATCAGCTCGGGCGCCAAGGTCCTCGAGCGCGAAATCACCTTCAAGGCGCCGGGTGGCGGGACGGGCGGGCTGCTGGGCGGCACCGGGGGAACCCGCACCTTCCCCGGTGGCGCGGGCGGAGGCGGAGGCTTCTTCGGTGGCGGTGGCGGCGGCTTCACCGGCCGGGGCGGCGCGGGCGCCGGGAACAGCGGATGACCACTCCCCCCATGGGCACGCCGCTGGTCGGCGGCGACACGGTGATCGAGTTGGAGCGGGTGACCAAGGTCTACCGGACCGGGTCAATCTCTGTTGCCGCGCTGCGCGGCGTCAGCCTGACCATCAGCCAAGGTGAGTACGTCGCCATCATCGGGCCGTCGGGCTCGGGCAAGTCGACTCTCATGCATATCCTCGGTTGCCTCGACATCCCGACGTCGGGCCGCTATCACCTGGCCGGTGAGGACGTGAGCCGTATGAGCGAGACCTCCCTGGCCGAGGTGCGCAACCGCCGCATCGGCTTCGTGTTCCAGCAGTTCAACCTGCTTGCCTCCATGACGGCATGGCAGAACGTCGAGCTGCCGCTCGTTTACGCCGGGGTGCCCCGGGCCGAGCGCCGGGAGCGGGCCGTCGAGGCCCTGGGGCGGGTCGGCTTGGCCGGCCGCATCCACCACCGTCCGGGCGAGCTGTCCGGGGGCCAGCAGCAGCGCGTCGCCGTGGCCCGGGCGCTCGTCAGCGAGCCGGACCTCATTTTGGCCGACGAGCCCACGGGCAACCTCGACTCGGTGTCCGCCGCCGACGTGCTGCGGCTCATGGGCGAGCTTCACGCGGCCGGGCGCACGCTCGTGCTGATCACCCACGACGTCGAGGTTGCCTCATCGGCGGGGCGAGTCGTCGGCATCCGCGACGGTCTCCTCACCGAGAACGACGAGCGCTACCTGGAGAGCATCCGGTGAACTGGCTCGAGACCATCCGGACGGGTGTGAACGGCGTGCGCAGCCACCGCCTGCGCTCGTTCCTCACCGTGCTCGGCATCCTCATCGGCATCGCCGGCGTCATCATCGCCGTCGGTCTGGGCGAGGGCGCGTCGGGTCAGGTGACTTCCGAAATCAACGCGCTGGGCTCCAATGTCTTGACCATCACGGCCGGCAGCTCGACGTCGAGCACCGGGGTCCGCGGGGCGCTGGGCTCCGCCTCGACACTCACGCTGGCCGATGCCAACGCGCTTTCCTCGCGCGTCGACGCCCCCGACATCAAGGCCGTCGCGGCCATCACCTCGGACACGGAGGTCCTCAGCGCAGGGAGTGAGACCGCCACGACCAGCGTGCAGGGGACGACGCCATCGTGGCTCACCGTCCGGGGCCGCACCCTGGCCGAGGGCCGCTTCATCGACAACGAGGACGTGCAGGATCACTCTGCCGTCGCGGTGCTCGGGGCCACTACCGCCTCCGAGCTCTTCAGCCGCGCCGACCCGCTCGGCCAGACCGTCGACGTGAACGGCGTCCCCGTGACGGTCGTCGGCGTGCTCACCTCCACTGGCTCCGCATCGACCTCGTCGTCGAGCACGTCCGACCCGGACGACCTGATGGTCATCCCCATCTCCACCGGCGCCGAGCGCATCTTCGGCGGCACCACCCGCAACTCGGTCACCCAGATCGCCGTGCAGTCACGGTCCTCTCAGGATCTGAGCGGCGCCTACCAGGAGGCGGACCACCTGCTTCTCCAGTTGCACGGCATCACCAACCCGACCGACGCCGACTTCACCATCACGTCTGAGCAGTCGCTCTTGGCGACGAACACCTCGGTCGACCACACGCTCACCATCCTCCTGGGCGGCATCGCGGCCATCTCCCTCATCGTCGGCGGCATCGGCGTCATGAACATCATGCTGGTCTCGGTTACCGAGCGCATCCGCGAAATCGGCTTGCGCAAGGCCCTGGGGGCCACCCCCCGGGTCATCCGACGACAGTTCCTGGTCGAGGCAACGTTCCTCGGGCTGATCGGCGGCATCCTCGGTGTCGTGGCAGGCCTCCTCGGCGTTCTGTACCTGCCGGGCCTCATCGGCGACCCGATTTCCACCAGCCCGACCGCCGCCGTGGGCGCGCTCGCCATCGCCCTGGCCATTGGCGTCCTGTTCGGCGTGTACCCGGCCAGCCGGGCCGCTGCGCTGGCCCCGATCGACGCCCTCCGGAACGAATAGACGTTTCCATGAACGAAGCAAAGAAAGAGGAACCACCCCAAATGCAGACACTGACCAGCCGAAGCTCCACCCGCCGGCGCTGGGCAAAATTCCTGGGCACCGGCGCCACGGCACTCGTGGCCGCCACGGCCATCGCCTCGACCGCCGCGGCCGCCACGACCGCCGCGCCCATGGGCGCCACCGGGAGCGTGGCCGCGCTCAGCGGTTCGACCATGGAGGTGCAGAACGCCAGCAGCGGGCAGACCACGGTCAGCTGGACGCCGACCACGCAGTTCTCCAAGACGGTCACCGAGACGGTGAGCTCCCTGGCGGCCGGTGACTGCGTCAGTGTGACCGGGACCGCCTCGAAGAAGTCAAAGACCACCATCGCGGCACGCAGCATCACCGTGACCTCGCCGAGCTCGACCGGTTCGTGCACGGGCGGTCGCACGACGGCCAACGGCACCACCGGCGCCCCGGGAGGGGGCTTCGGCTTCCGCGGCGGCGGCAGCTTCCGTGGGAACGGAGGCACCACCAGCGGCTCCCGCCCCAGCTTCCCCGCTGGCGGATCGGGCTCGAGCAACTTCCGCAAGGAATTAGCTTCGATCTCCATCGCCTCGGGCAAGGTGACGGCTGTCAAAGGGTCGACCCTCACGCTGTCCGGCATCAACGTCTCGCCGGGGAGCTTTACCCGCACGAGCGGCAACTCGTCGAGCTCGAAGAGCACCAAGGCGAAGAAGCCCACACCGCCCAAGACCGAGACCCTGAAGATCACCACCTCGAGCTCCACCACCCTCAGCGCGACGCAGACGGTCGCGTCCACCGACCTCGCGGTGGGTGACTGCGTGAGCGCGTTCGGCCCGGCCGCCACCAACGGCGCGGTGACGGCCACCACGGTCCGGATCACCTCAACCGGCGGCGGGACGTGCACAGGTGGGGCTGGCTTCTTCGGCGGCGGTGGCGGCGGCGGAGGATTCTTCGGCGGCGGCGGTGGGGGCGGCGGTGCCTAACTCGTCCCGCTCGGGCTGGGGCCGTTCCGGCCATCGGCGCGCCGTCCTGATCAGCGCGGTGGTGCTCGTCGTCCTTCTGGGCGGCGGCGTGGCCGCCTGGGCCGAGGTCAACGGCGGGGGCGCCAGCTATCGCATGGCCAGCGTGACCCGGGCTGACATCGGGACCACGCTCACCGTCGTCGGCAACGTCGAACCCGTCAGCGACGCCGCCGCGTCCTTCCAGGTCGCCGGCCAGGTGGCGACGTTGACGGCAACGCCGGGCCAGCAGGTCACGGCGGGCCAGTCGTTGGGCACGCTGGAGACGACGGCCCTGAGTGAATCCGTCTCCTCGTCCGAGTCGACCCTCAGCGCCGACGAGGCGAAGCTGGTCGAGGACGAGGAGAGCCAGGCGAGCTCGGCGTCCTCCAGCAAGACGCCCAACCCGACGGTCTCGACGACCACCACGACCACTACCGCGCCCACCCACAGCGGCACGGGCACCAGCGGGCAGAGCGCGACGATCACCCAGGACCAGAACACGCTGACCCAGGACCAGTCGACGCTCTCGAGCGACCAGCAGCAAGAGGGCGCGGACCTCGCCCAGGCGCAGAGCGACTGCACGAACGCCAACACCAGCACGCCGGCAGGGCAGGCCACCTGCGAGTCCGCTCTCGAGACGGTCTCGGCCGACGAGCAGCAGGTGTCGAAGGACCAGACCACGGTGTCGAAGGACGAAACGGCGTTGGGACAGGCGCTCGACGCTGAGTCATCCAGCGGCAGCGGCTCGGGCTCGACCGGCGGCGCGGGCTCCGGAGCCAGCGGGAACTCGGGCTCCTCCCCCACTCAGAGCGGCCACGCGCTCTCGACTGAACCGGAAGGATTCAGCGGCAACACGGGCACAGGCGCCGGCGGCACCGGCTCCGACACCACTGGTTCCGGCACCACCGGCAGCGGCTCGTCGACCGACACCGACACGCCCGAGCAGATCGCCTCGGACCAGGCCGATATCGACACGGCCGAGGCCAACCTGACCGGAGCCGAGCAGTCGCTCGACGAGGCCACGCTGGCCAGCCCGATCAGCGGCACCATCGTGTCCGTGGGCATCGACGTGGGCGAAACGGTGAGCGCCGACTCCGCCACCGACATCATCACCATCATCGGGACGAAGTCCTACGAGGTCCAGGCCACCTTGGACAGCTCGCAGGTCCCCTCGGTCAAGGTGGCCCAGTCTGCCTCGGTCGAGGTGGACGGCGTCAACGGCACCCTCGACGGCACCGTGTCCCAGGTCGGCCCGGTGGAGTCGAGCGACTCGGGCTACGACTACCCGGTCATTGTGGCGCTGCCGAGCTCGTCGTCCGGCATCCTGTTCACCGGGTCGTCGGCCAACGTGAACATCTCCACCGGGGCGGTGTCCAATGTCGTCGCCGTGCCGACCTCGGCCGTGCAGACCACCGGTTCGCGCTCCTACGTGCTCGAGCTCACCAAGGGAGTGCTCACCACCAAGGTCATCAAGATCGGGATGGTGGGTGACTCCTACACCCAGGTGATCTCGGGCCTCACACCCGGCGAGAGCGTGGTCCTGGCCGACTACGCCGAGGCTGTGCCCTCGTCCAACACGGACACGGTGGGCGGCGTGGGGAGCTTCCTCAATGGCGGAGGGACCGGTGGTGGCTTCTTCGGGGGCGGTGCTGGCGGCTTCGTCGGCGGGGGTGGCGGCGGGTTCAAGTTCCAGCGCACCACCGCGGTCGGCGCCGCCGCCGGGGGCTGAGACAGGCCGGAAGTGTGTGAGCGGCCCCGCCGGCCGCACCCGGTCCTGGTACCGTGCCGTTGCG
>DATNLP010000429.1:0-2899 GCA_035602795.1 Acidimicrobiales bacterium
CATGAGCGCTTACGAGTTCGTCGATCACACCTACGACGTGGTCGTGGTGGGCGCCGGCCCCGCCGGCTCCTCGTGCGGTTTCTGGTTGGCCGAAGCCGGCTGGGACGTCTGCATCGTGGAGAAGAAGGTCTTCCCGCGCGAGAAGACCTGCGGCGACGGGCTGACGCCCCGTGGCGTGCGCCAGCTGGCCGACATGGGTCTCGAGGACGCCCTGGCGGGATCGCACCGCTACACCGGCCTGCGTGCGTTCGGTTTCGGTCGGTCGATTGAGATGCGCTGGCCTCAGCACCCGAACTTCCCTGACTACGGCTACACCATCACGCGCCACGATCTCGACGGGCTGGTCGCCGCCCGCGCCGAGGAGGCGGGGGCCACTCTGCTGCAGGGCACCGAGGTCGTCGCGCCCGTCGTCGACGACTCGGTCGCACCGACCCAACCGCTGCCCACGCTCAGCGGCGTCACCGTCAAGGAGAAGGGGTCCGAGACGGCACGTGCCATCAAGGGGCGCTACGTGGTGGTGGCCGACGGGTCCAACTCACGGATCGGGCGCGTTCTCGGTACGACCCGGCGCCGGGAGCTGCCGCTCGGCATGGCCCTGCGCGGCTACTACCGCTCGGACCGTCACGACGACCAGTTCATCGAGTCGCACCTCGACATCCGTGATGCCGAGGGCAACGCCGTGCCGGGCTACGGCTGGATCTTCCCCATGGGCGACGGGCGGGTGAACGTGGGCGTGGGCCTGCTGTCGAGCGAGCAGCGCTGGAAGGGCCTCAACACGACGCACCTCATGGACGCCTTCGTGGGCTACGCCCCGGTGTCGTGGGGCTTGAGCCCCGAGACCAGCTGTGGGCCGCCGACCGGCGGCAAGCTGCCCATGGGGCTGTCGGTCGGGCCGCGGGCGGGTGGCAACGTGCTGATTGCCGGCGACGCGAGCGGCGCCATCAACCCGTTCAACGGGGAGGGCATCGCCTACGCCTACGAGACGGGCCGGCTCGCCGCGTCCGCGCTCGGCCACGCTCTGACCGGTGAGGGCACCGAGGCGCTCCTCGACTACGAGCGGGAGCTCAACGCGGCTTACGGGCCCTACTACAAGGTGGCGCGCGCCTTCGTGCACATGATCTCGCATCCCGAGGCGATGCGGCTCTGCGTCAGCCTGGGCATGCGGTCGGACGTCCTTATGAACACGCTCCTGCGCATCATGGCCAACCTGATGCGTCCCGACGCCGCCGGCCCGGCCGAACTGGGCTTCCGGGCCATGGAGCTGGTGTCGCGCCTGCTGCCCGACCTCGACCTGGCCGAGAGCCCGGCCGCCTGACCCTCGCGCTCTGCTCGCTCAAGCGAAGAGGCGCAGCCCTCCGTCGGCCACCTGCCGCAACCACGCCGCCTCCTCGCCTTCGAAGCCCTCGCCCAGGCGGGCCGCCGCCACCACCCGGACCCAGTCGTCGAGCACCACGTCCCCGAGCCCGCGGCGGGCCGCGCCGATCCGGCGCACGCCGCGCAGGAAGGTGACGATCGGTTCGGCGCTCACCCGGCCCCACATGACGAGCGTGCGGGCCAAGTCGGCCGCCGAGGGCCCGGCGGCGGCCGTGATCCAGTCGATCACCACCCAACCATCGGGACCGACCAGCACGTTGTCGGGGCTCAGGTCGTAGTGACAGACCCCGAGCCCGCCGTCGTCCAGGCCGTCGAGCAGCGCCAACAGCTCGCCGTGGAGAGCCTCGTCGGCGATGCTGGCCGTGATCTCCGTCCGCAAGCGGGGCACCAACGGGGGCAGGCCCGGCACGGTCGTGGCGTTCACCTGCAGCTGCAGCTCGACGAAGCGCTCGGCGAGCGCCTCCACCCCGGCGCCCGACGAGGTCAGCAGGTCCTCTCGCAGCGTGACGCCGTCGACGCGGTCGAGGACGATCCCGCTGCGCCCCTCGACGGTGACGACCCGTGCGGCCGGGCCACCGGCAGCCCGGCCCCGGCCAGCTGGACCAGCACGTCCCCCTCGAAGGGGGCCAGGCCGTTCCATTCCGGCCGGTCGAGTTTGAGGACACGCCCCTCGCCGTAGGCGAAGACCTCGGCGGTGCGCCCTTCGGCCAGCAGCTCCATCGGCGGAGCGTATCCAGGCGGGCGGGCTCGGCTCGGCCCGGCCCGGGGCGCCTGGGGCCCCGTGTGGGGTTCAGCCCCGCAGGGCGATGCGCAGCGCGGCGGCCTCCGCCTCGAGTTCGTCCTGCTCCACGGGGGTCGTGGCCTCGACGTGGAACGCCTCGGACTCGAGCGGCCAGCCCGCCCGGGCGTCGTCGAGCGGTCGCGGCACCAGGTGGACGTGCAGGTGCGGCACACCGTTGCCCAGGCTGAGCCAGTTCATCTTGGCCGGTTGGTACCGGTCTTCGACGGCCCTGGCGACGCGGCCGACCTCCGACCAGAAGCCGGCGGACTCTTCCGCCGTCAGCTCCCAGGGCTCGGCGACGTGGCGCCCCTTCCAGATCACATAGGCATAGCCGGGCCGGACCGGGTAGCGGCCCAGGTACCCATCGGCCCAGCCGCCCGCGAACACGCGCACGCCGTGTGGGGTCTCGTCCTGGCCCGGACCGCACATCGGACACCCGTCGCCGCGTCGCAGGGCAGCGAAGTTGTCCGGCCACTGACAGTCGGGCGGCACGTGCGCCAGTCTGCCAGCGGCGGACGCAGCCGACTCGTGGCAGGTGGACCGAGCGCCATAACCTGGGTCCTTGCTCTCGGTCCGTGCCCGCCGACGGTCGACGCCTCTGGTCGCGTTGGCGCTGCTCACCATGTTGCTGGTGACGTGGCAGAGCGTGGTCCGGTCGACACCCGCGGCGGCGGCGGCGACCTCCGTCGCCACCGCGGTCGCCATGGCGTCGACCCCGGACGGCGGCGGCTACTGGATCGCCTC
>DATNLP010000435.1:0-6420 GCA_035602795.1 Acidimicrobiales bacterium
CCCCGCCTGTACGGCGCCCTCCACGGTGGTGACGCTCGTGGTCACCACCAGCACGACGAGGACCAGCGAAAAGTCTGTGTTCCAGTCCGTGGGGTTGACCACCTGTTGCTCCATGCTGTGCAGCAGGCCGCCGATGCCGGCAATGGCCCCGGAGAGGGCGAACACGACGACGCGCTGCCACGAGGGGTTCACGCCGAGGCCCGCCGTCGCGGTCTCGCTGCCGCGCATGGCAGCGAGGTTCCGTCCCACCGTCCCCTTGCGAACCAGCAGCACCACGAACATCGCCACCACGAGCACCCCGAGCGAGAGGAGGAACATGGCTCGGCCGTCAAAATTGAAGAACGCGCTGGTGCCCAGCCACTTGGCCTGGATGCTCACCCCCTGCTCGCCCCCCGTGATCGACGTCACGTTGAAGATGGTGGCGTCGAAGGCCAGGGCCGCCGCCAGGGTCATGAGCGCCAGCCCCAACCCCCGCAGGCGGAGGGAAAGGAGCGCCAGTATCACGGCGACCACGGCGGCCAGCGCGGCACCGACCAGGCCGCCGACAAGCAGGTTGAGGCCGAGGTGATTGGCTAACTGGGCGGCCGTGAACGCACCCACGCCGGCCAGGGTGGCCTGGCACAGGGACAGCTGGCCGGCCATGCCGGTGATCAACGTGATCGACAGCAACACGATCGACAAAGTGATGCCATTGTTGAACACGGTGGTCCAGGCGGGAAATGTGCCGGGTATCCACGTGAGCATCGACACGAAGAACGCCGCAAAGAGCGCCCACCACAGGACCCGGATGATCCGGTCCATCGTGGGGGCTCGCGCACTGGCCGCGATGGGCGGCGGCGGCGGGTCGATCGTGGCCAGGGGGTCACGGCTGGCGTCGAGGCTGCGCATCCCCGGCAGGAGCAGCAGCGCCGCGATGATGATGACGAACGGCAACGCGGGCACCACGGCGGCGTTCCAGAAGCTGTTCGGCGGGATGTAGCCCTGGAGCACCGTGGTCGCCACTCCGATCAGGAGCCCGACGCCCGCCGCGATGGGAATCGACCGCAGCAGCGCCCAAGCCGCCGCCGCAATGGCGGTGACGGTCAGCGTGATGTAGTCGTCCTGGTTGAACGCACCGAACACCGGTGCCAGCAGCACACCGGCCAAGCTGGCCATGAAGCTCGAGACGATCCAGGCCACTGCCACCACGCCGTTCGCGTTGACCCCGTCGAGCTGGACCAGGCGTCGGCTTTCTACGGCAGCTCGCATCTGCAGCCCGAGGCTGGTGTAGCGCAACAAAATGGTCAGCAACACCAGCACCACCACGGTGACCGAGATACTCGACAGGTAGATGCCGTTGATCGGCGTGCCCCACAAGTCGAAGTAGACGACGTTGGGGTTGAAGAAGGGCAGGATGGTCGCGGTGGCGTCGAGGTTCTGCGGACCGAAGATGACCGGGAGCAACGACGGGATGCCGACCAACAGGGCCAGGCTGCACACCATCTTCGCCACCGAATTCGAGTTTGCGATGTTGCGGAACAGCAGCCGGTCGAAGGCATAGCCCACCACCGGTCCCATCAACACCACCGACACCAGGAAGGCCTCGAAGCCCGACCAGTTGTGCAGCTGGGTCAGGTACGTGAAGACGAAGGCCGAGGCGAAGGCCTGCGCGCCGAAGGCGAAGTTGAAGACCCCGGTGGCCTGATAGGTCAGGACCAGGCAGATGGCGACGAGGGCATACGTGCAGCCATAGGGGACGCCCGGTAGCGCGAACCCAACAAACTGCTCCATACCCTCGCCTCGCTGCTCGCGGCCGCTCGAGTCCTGCCCTGCCTACCCGCCCCGCCGATCAGGCCGGAGCGGGCGTGCCGGTCGGCAGGGGGTAGACCGGAGCCTTCTTCGGGTCGATGGAGTTGAAGCAGACGAAGACGTTTTGGCCCTTGTTCAGCGCCGGGACATAGTTGGTGCCCGACGCCTTGATGTACGCGCTGCAGTAGGGCGGCGCATGGCCGGTGTGCCCGGCGTCCTTCCAGTTGGTCGGCGTCGTCAGACCTCCGGCGGTGAAGGCAGTGAGGGAGTTGTCCTCCTTGATCACGTTCGCCTGGGTGAGATTGTTCCCGGCCATCTTGACGCCTTGGACGAACAGCGCGGCCGACTCCCAGCCTTGGATGGCGACCTCGTCGTCGACGTACTTGGGCTCGTACTTCGTCATCTCCTTGAGGTACAAGCTCAGGCCCGGGTAGACGGACGTTGGAGCGGTGAAGGGCACGTGGGCGATGCTGAAGTAGACGCCCTGCATGAGGCTCTGGTTCTGCTGGAGGGTCGACTTGTCGTTGCCGCTGAACCACAGCTGGGTCATATGCAATCCGTACTGCTGAATCGCCCGCGCCATGGTGATGTTGCCCTGTACGTCCATGCAGCTGACGACCATGTTGGCCCCCGCCTGCTTCATACGCTGGACGTCGGTGGCCACCGTGGTGCCCGGGTAGTTGATCTTGAAGTCGGTGTAGACCACGTCGAAGCCGGCGCCGGTGAGCGAGTAGGCGCCGGCCTGGCAGGCTGCGCTCGAAGCGGCGATCCCGTAGGCCACGAACGCTACCTTCGTCGACTTGGTCGCCTTTGCCACATAGCCGACAATCGGCCCCTCGGCTGGGTAGTACTGCACGGACCCGCCGGCCGCGAACAGGTTCGGCTGGGGGACCCAGTTGTTGGTGACGTTGTACCCGTAGGTCGGGATGCCCGACTCCACGAAGAGGCTGGGCGAGAAGAAGGCCGTCGCCACCCCGGTCACCGCGAACACATGGTCCTGGTTGATGAGGGTGTTCGCCAGCTGGTTGAACGTTGTCGGGTTGCCGCCGTCGTCCAGCGCGTACTTGTAGTCGATCTTGCGCCCGTTCACGCCTCCCTGGGCGTTGATGTAGTCGTAGTACGCCCGCTCCCCGTAGATGAGCGACGCGAAGTTCGACGCCAGGGTCCCCGTCTGGGTCGAAATGGTCCCGACCGTGATCGAATTGGACGTCACGCCCGGCGCGGTGCTCGTGGCCGCCGCCGCCCCGGCCGCGGTCGGTGCCACGACCAACGCGCTCACCAGCAGCCCCCCGGTGAACACGGTGGCGATCAACGCCCGGACTCCCTGCCTCCCTCGCATACCGTCCCCAATCATCTGTAGCGGTGCATCCCCCCCGGGATGCCCGTCACTGTACTTGCACGCCTTCATCGGATTCGCTCACCCCTTGGGCTGGTTTCGCTCGAAATCGGTTGGTTCGACCGTGATGTGTGCACGATCTGTGTTGTGTGCACGGTCCGTCTCCCTCTCCGCAAACGGCGTTTCGCCGCTGCGCCGTTCTTTGTCAAGGCAGTCCGGTCGTCCGTCAGGTCACCCCGGCATCACTGTCGTCACTTCAGGAACAGCCGCTTGCGGTCGAAATCACGGAGCGCCCGCACCTCGTCCGGCCCCACAGCTGGCAGTTCCTCCACCTGGCGCGCCACGATGGGCTCGTAGCCGCACGCGGCGGCGAAGGCGCGAACGCGCTCCTCCACGCTGCCCTCCCCCGCCGGGACTGCGGCCAGTCGCAGCGACCAGTCGTCGCGCCGCAACACGCCCTTGTCGGTGACCACGCTCACCACCCGGTGGCCAGGCGAGGTCACGTAGCCGACCGTCTCCGGCAGTCGCTCCGGGCGGGCCAGGGTCACGACGACACACGCGTCGGCCCGGCTGGCCACGTCGTTGGCCCCCCCTGATCCGACCAGGAACCGCCCACCTGCCAGCTGCGTCGAATTGAGACTCCCGAGGCGATCCACCTCGGCTGCCCCGAGGCAACCCACCGTCCGCGTCCCCGAGCCGCCGATCACCATGCCCAGCACCGACGAGGCGTCCGACAGATACGGGGTCGACGGGAAGACGCGCTGGTTGAAGATGTAGGGGTCGGCCGGCGTGGGCTCGTAGCCCCACAGCCCGAGTTCGGCCGTCAGCATGACCCGGCTCCCCGCCGCCCTCGCCCGCGCCACCGCCACCCACGCCGCCAGATTGGCTACACCGGCTCCCGCCAGCACGGCGTCGGCGGCAACCTCGGTCACCACCCGCTCGACCTCGCGCGCCCCCAAAGCGGCCGCCGTCTCCCATTCGGTCACCACGGGGTCCTCGACGATCGGGTTGGCGTCGGCGTCGTTCTTCCACGACATCGGGTCGGACCGGCCCTCGAGCCACTGCAGCTGCTCCGAGCCCACCCGGGCCAGGTAGTCGTCGTGCGTGGCCGGGCGCAACACCCACTCCTCGGCATACTCGTCGAGTTTCCCGTTGGCGCAGGCCTCGGCCACCGCGCTCCAGTGCGCGATGTCCTCGCCATAGCTCCGCACCGGCAGCGCCGGCGCGTAGCACCCGCCTGGATGTGCGCCGAAGGGCGCCTCAACCACGGCCAGCACCCGATGCGCCGGCACCCGCACCCGGTGGCCGAGCCCTTCGAGGTCGTCCACGACGCGTTCGACCGTGGCCACGACACCACGCCGGGCCGCCCACGCACCCCAAACGCCGTCGAGTAGCGGCTCGGAGAAGACCAGATTGCCCGAGGAGTCGGCCGCCGCCGCGTGCACCAGCGCCACGTCCGGCGCCAGCGGCTCGACCAGGCCGAGCGGGCCGTACGGTGAGTCGACCACGCTGAACGCTTCGTTCAGCTCCATGGAGGAGCCGACCAGTGAGCCCGTCACCATGGCGGGCAGCCCGCGCGCCGCCGCCTCCAACCGTTGCGACAGGGTCAGGATCGACCAGTGCTCGACCTCCACCTCACCGGACTCGTAGGCGCGGCGGAAGACGGGGTTGGGCGTATAGGTCGGGAAGCTGTTACCCGAGTAGGCCGTGACGACCTTGCGCACCATGCCGCCGCGGAAATAGAGGGCGCCCAGCGCGCCCAGGCTGGTCATGATCAAGGTGAAGCCCGGATCCGTGCCCCAGAACTGGCGGGCCAGTTCCCGGGCGGCCGCCGTCCAGCGGCTGTGGCCCATCATCACGAGCACGGTGTCCCCGGGATGGACGTTGAGCGCCACGGCGTCCTCGAGCGAGGTCACCACGGGCGGTTGTGTCGACGGGGTCGTTGCGGTCACGAAATCGGGGCTCGGACGACCAGCTCTACGAGAAAGCCCTGGTCCCGCGTCATTTCTGGTCCCAACCAAACCTGACCACCGTGTCAGGTTAGCCACTCCGGGCAGGCCCGGCACTACCATGCACCGGGCATGGGATCGCCGAGAGTCCGACGTGACCCGGTGTCCCCCGCCAAGGAATCGGGCCCCCTGCCTGCGGCCAGGAAGGCCAAGTCCGGTAAGGGCTCTGTCCGCCTGGCGACCGCCCCCGCAGCAGGCTCCGGCCTCCCCGGAGCGGACGGCGACGCCGTCGGTGCTCCGGCCAGCAAGCGAGCGCTCCGCAGCCAGGGCCGCCGCACCATGCGCAAACTGCTCGATGCGGCCATGATCGCCTTCGACCGCCGCGGCTACCACGCCACCCGCGTGAACGACATCGTCGAGATCGCCAAGACGTCGCACGGCACCTTCTACCTCTACTTCTCCAACAAGGAGGATCTGCTGCGCGCGTTGGTGGCGGAGGCGGCCACGGAGTCACAGTCCCTCTACGACACGCTCAACGCGCTCCCCGCTGAGGGCGGTGCTCCGCAATGGGACGACGTTCACGGTTGGGTGAGGGCCTACAGCGAGCTTTGGAAGCGCTACGCCCCGCTCTTCCGCGTCTGGACGGACCTGGCTACGGTGGACCCGGAACTGATCGACGTGATCCGCAACACGTTCACCGCCATGTCGGGCGCACTGACGAAGCAGATCGGCCCCGACTCCTCGGGCCACATCCTCGACCCTGATGCCGCCGGCATGGCCACCTTGGCCATGCTCGACCGCTTCCACTACCTGCGTGAGTTCGTGGGGCAGCCGATCGACGCCGTCGCGCTCGAGACGATGACGACCATGGTCTACCGGGCGCTGTTCGATCCCAACGCGTAAGGGTCCGCTCCCGGGTCGACCGTGCACGCCTTCGACGCCGCGGACTGGACCTACTACTGCGCCGCCATGGTCGGCGCGACAGCCGCGCTGACCGGCCTCCTCTTCGTGTCGGTATCTCTGAACCTCGACCACATCTTGAAAGGCCCGCAGTTCCTCCCGCAACGCGCGGCCGAGGCGCTCGCCTCGCTGCTGTTCGTCCTCAGCGCAACAGCCTTCGTGCTCGTGCCGCAGAACATTCGCCTCGTCGGCGCGGAGATCCTCGTCATCGTGGTCCCACTGATCGTCATAACGCTGCGCAGCCAGCTGGCCTACCGCAGCCAGCAAACGGACGACCCCGTGCTCTGGCTCGTCTCGCGGATGAGCGCCACCGCCATGGCCACCGTCCCCGGACTCCTCGCCGGCATCTCGCTCGTCACGCGCTGGGGCGGTGGTCTCTACTGGCTC
>DATNLP010000445.1:0-2730 GCA_035602795.1 Acidimicrobiales bacterium
CCCGGAGGCTACGGCTTGGTAGAACTCCGCGCGGTTCGCCGCCAGCGCCGTGTGGAAGCCCTCGAAGGCCGCCTTGGGCACGCCGGCTGGATTAGCATCGGTCTGCAGGACCGACGGGGTCACCGCGCTGACCAGTACGACCTTCGCCACGCGAGTCTCGCCGTGGCGGCCGAGGTAGCGCGCCACCTCTCCGCCACCCGCGGAGTGCCCGATGTGGATGGCGTCATGCAGGTCAAGGTGCTGGGTCAGGTCGGCGAGGTCGTCGGCGTAGTGGTCCATGTCGTTGCCCTCACTGACCTGTGCGGAGCGGCCGTGCCCGCGCCGGTCATGGGCGATCACCCGGTAGCCGTGGTGCAGGAAGAAGAGCATCTGGGCGTCCCAGTCGTCGGACGATAGGGGCCACCCATGACTGAAGACGATCGGCTGACCCTCGCCCCAGTCCTTGAAGAAGATCTGAGTTCCGTCTCTGGTGGTGAACTCGGCCATGATTTGCCTCGCTGTTCCAGGTAGAAGGTAACTCTGCTCGCTAGAGTCGGACTCTAACAGTCAGAGTTACAAGCTAACAAGCTAAGAACTCCTCTGATGACTAGCATGTCGTTATGGACGGAGCAGTAGATCGGCCACGTCGCGAGGAGTATGCCGACCAGACCCGCGCTGCGGTGATTGCCGCGGCACGCCGGCTGTTCGCCGAGAACGGCTTCTTCCAGACGAAGGTCGAGCAGATCGCCAAGCTCAGCAGGGTGTCTCCAGCGACGGTGTACGCGCAGTGCGGCGGCAAGCAAGGCTTGCTGCGATCGCTCATGGACAGCTGGACGCAGGCTCCGATGGTCGCCGCCTCCCTGCAGGAGTCACTCGCCGCTCCCGACGCCGCCCTTGTGATGCAGACCCTGAGTACCGCCTACCTCCAGATCACCAAGCAGTGGGGCGACGTCATCCAGGTAGTGATCGACGTCGCGCCGCACGACGAGGAGTCCGGCGCGGTGCTCGCCACCGCGCAAAGGCGGCATAACCGCAATCTCACGGCGATCTGCCGCCATCTCGAGGGCATCGGCGCCCTGCGCGCCGACGTTGACGCACGGCTAGCAAGCCGGATCATCACCTACTACTACGGCATCGACGGCCTGCTCCGAACCCGCGACGTGTTCGGCTGGTCGTTGGAGCGTTCGAACGAGTGGCTGCTGGCTCGTGCCTCCGCAGCAGTCCTGCGATCACCGGCCGAGGCCCTGAGCCCGAACTGACCAGCGGGCGCTGCGGCGGGAGAGTGCCCTCATGGCAGGCTCCATTGCTGGTTCGCATTGCCGCTGCAGTCCCAGATCTGCAGTTGCGTCCCGGGCGTGGTGGACCAGTTCGTGTCGTCGAGACACTTGCCTGACTGGGGGTTGTAGAGCGCGCCGTCGCTTTGCGGCTGCCAGACCTGCGCGCCCGACCCGTTGCAGTAGTACAGGTCCACGAGCGTGCCGTCCGCCGTCCCGCCGGCGTTGATGTCCATGCACATGCCGAGCACCTGCAGAGTGTCGTTCGCCGTGTCGAACGTCCACTGCTGGGCGTCGGTCCCGTTGCACGTGTAGACCTGAACGGGGTTGTAATTCGCGGTGCTGGCGCTCTGGTCGTCGACGCAGAGACCGTCGTACCCGGTGACCGGCCCGGTCGGGCCGAGGGTGGCGCCGGTCGACTCGTACGCCGCGACGTAGGCAACGCTCATCGTGCCGCCCGAGGCCGTGGCGCTCGTCGGGGTGGTGCAGCCGCACACGCCGTCCGGGTACCCGCCGCCGATCGCCAGGTCGAGGATGATCGACAGGTCGTGGTCGAACGCCGCCTGCCACGTCGCAGCGCCGACCTGGCTCTCGTTCACGCTGAAGTACGGGTTGCCGTCCAGGTAGAACGTGATCGACTCGTCCGACGTGTTTGTGCGGTTCAAGATCATCGTGTAGGTGTGGTAGCCGCTCTGGCAGCCGGAGCACGCGGTCAGCCCGCTGCCGATGCCGTCGGGCTCGTTGCACGGCCCGCCGGGATCGGTGCCGCAGTGGATCGTGCCGGAGACCTCAGACAGCGAGTTGACGTCCTCCATGATGTCGATCTCGCCGTTCTCGGGCCACTGGCCCGGCCCGAGCATCCAGAACGCCGGCCAGTATCCCGGTCCGGCGTTCGGCTGCTCGATGGACGCGGTCACCTCAAGTTCCCCGCCGGCCGGCGCGCCCACGTTGGGGCTCGTGGTCTGGATGCGGCCCGACGTCCACGAGCCGTTGTCGTCCAGGGCGGTGATGTCGAGATGGCCGTTGCCGTCGAGATAGACGTTGCTCGCCGAGTTCGTCATCGTCTCGATCTCGCCGGTTCCGAAGCTGGATCCGGGACCGGTGTCGTACATCCAGTTGTAGGACGGCGCGCTCCCGGCGGGGCCGGTGAAGTTGTCGTCGAAAACGGTGGTCCAGCCGGTGCCGGGCGCGGGCGGCGGGTTGGTCGCCAGTGCCGTGGTGGCGACGCCGATCGACAGCGCGGCGGCAGTGGCCACCACGGCGAGCAGCGCGATCAGCCGTCTGATTGCAGTCATCGCCCTTCCCTTCTCAGCAGGAGCCGTCGTTGTCCCAGGCGCCGGAAGCGCCGCCAGGGACCTCGTCGTAGTTCCACTGGTTGGCGGTCCAGTTGTCGCCGTTGTAGGAGACCTCATTGCCCGAGGTGTAGGCCGTGTTGTTGACCCAGGCGGTCGCGCACGAGCCGGACGGGCTGGAGGTG
>DATNLP010000506.1:0-6230 GCA_035602795.1 Acidimicrobiales bacterium
GAGGCGCGCCAGCACCGGATCGGCTTTGCGGAGGTGGGAGCGC
The DNA here is from genome assembly GCA_035602795.1 of Acidimicrobiales bacterium. Lineage (GTDB taxonomy): Bacteria > Actinomycetota > Acidimicrobiia > Acidimicrobiales > RAAP-2 > Bog-473. The sequence continues at coordinate 44 of DATNLP010000506.1, forward strand.
GCTCGGTCCAGTGGCGTCCCCCGCGGGGACTTGGCCGAGGTCCGAGGGGGCGGATCGGCCGATGGCTGGCGAGTTCGATCAGGCGCCATACGCGGGAAGAGTAGCCCCGCTTATTGGCGCGGCCTGCTCGCTCAGCAGGACCCGAAGGCGTCGGCAACACCGTCACGCATGTCGTTTACTCCCATCGAATTCGGACGGCGATCGAAGGTCACCTCGGTGGGGAGCCAGGGCTCGGAAGTGGTCGCTGCTCCGTGCGACCTGCGAATATGCGAGCCTGGCGTCATGGAGGTAGGACACGTGCCATGTCGATGATCGACTACGACGCCAGGCCCGTCACGCCTCAGGTCCGACTGGTCGGGCAGCGGGCATCATCGGTCGGTTACAGCATCCGTGATTTTCTCAGCCGTAACGGGGTCCCCTATGAGTGGGTTGATCTAGAGGACTCGGCACGGGTCGCAGCGTTGTTGCCCGAAGGTGAGCGGGGAGTGGAGCAGCTGCCAGTCTGCGTCCTCCCAGACGGAACGCGGCTTGCTCCGGCGACCCTGGAAGGTGTGGCGGCAGGGCTGGGGATGGTGTCGGCTCCGTCGCTGTCCGAGTACGACCTGACGATCGTGGGCGCCGGTCCAGCCGGGCTGGCGGCCGCCGTGTACGCCGCGTCTGAGGGCTTGCGCGCCGTGGCCATCGAAGCGGTCGCACCCGGAGGTCAGGCCGGGACGACCTCCATGATCGAGAACTATCTCGGATTCCCGCAAGGGATCAGCGGGAGCGAATTGGCGACGCGGGCAACCGCACAGGCAAAGAGATTCGGGGCCGAAATTCTTCTCGCCCGGCGCCTCGCTGACGTCACCAGGGACGGCCCGGGTTTTGTCGCCCACCTTTCCGACGGTACGGCCGTGCCGTCGCGGGCCCTGCTCGTAGCAAGCGGTGTCGACTGGCGTCGTCTCGAGGTACCGGGCATCGATGAACTCCTGGGTTCCGGTGTGTACTACGGCGCCGGCCCGAGCGAGGCGGTGACCTGTAGTGGGTGTCGAGTGGTCATTGTCGGAGGAGGGAACTCGGCTGGCCAGGCGGTTATCCGTTTCTCGCGCTACGCCTCGCAGGTGACCTTGCTGATCCGGGGTAGCTCGCTCGAGGGATCGATGTCCCAATACTTGATTCGCCAGGTGACACAGCTGGGAAACGTCGAGGTTCGGACAGACACGGAGGTGATCAGTCTGGAATCGGACACCCGTCTGCGGGCAGTGATGGTCTCGTCGGGAGACGCCTCTGCTCGATTGCCCGCCGACGCGCTCTTCATCTGCATCGGAGGAGTGCCGCGCACCCAAGGAGCGGCCAAGGTGGGACTTGCACTCGACGGTGCCGGCTATGTGCGCACTGGTGCGGAGCTCAACTCAACACCGTACGCGCTGGACGGGTGGTCGCTATCTCGTCAACCCTTGCCGCTGGAAACAAGCCTGCCCGGGCTGTTCGCCGCGGGCGACGTCAGGAGTGGGTCGATCAAGCGCTGCGCGGCTGCCATAGGCGAGGGATCCATGGTTGTGTCGTTGGTCCACCAACGCCTCGCCGAAGTCGGCGGTGAGTGACGTGGGTACTTCACCGGCGAAAGGCCTACCCGGGGATCCGCCGGTGGAGGGACCCACCAAGCAGGCCGAGGCGGAGTTCTCTCGAGTGGCCCCACGGGAGCAAATCGACGCCGTCGCCAGCGCCCTCGTACACAACGGGATCACGGTCACCGTGGTCGACTCGGCCGAAGAGGCGAGAAAGGTAGTGCAGTCGATACTCCCGGTGGGAGCGGAGGTCTACAACAACACTTCCCGCACGCTGGAAGTCATCGGTGTCGCCGAGGACATCGAACGATCGGGAAGATATCAGCCGCTTCGGCCGCGTTTGTACCAGATGGATCGCGAAATGCAGGGCCGTGAGATGCGACAGCTGTCTGCTTCGCCCGAGTGGGTCGTCGGGAGCGTTCACGCGCTGACGAAGGAGGGTTCACTTCTTATTGCGTCCGCAAGCGGGAGCCAGCTCGGCCCGATCGTTTCCGGTGCCGGTCACGTCATACTGGTGGTCGGCGCGCAGAAGATCGTTCCCGATCTCGACACAGGATTACGACGCATCTACGAGTACTGCTTTCCTCTTGAGGATCGGCGGGCCAGGCTGGCCTATGGAGTTTCCAGCGGAGTGAACAACGTCCTCATCATCAATAGGGCGGTCGCTCCCGGCCGAATCACCGCCATTTTGGTGACTGAGCCGCTGGGTTTCTGATCCCAGCAACCAGTGCCCCTCGCAGCAAGGGGCTCTCCTTCGAATTGACCGCTCTCCGACCGTCGGAGATGGTGCCCAGCGCGCGGACCCGCCAGGGCGCGCAACCCGACCGGCCGTTCATCGCCTCGCTTTGGCGGTGCGTAATGAGACGCATTCCTGGGTAGGGAGGATCCGTCTAAGTCGGTCTAAAGGGGAGGGGACATGACGACGATCACCACGCCAGCGCCCGGACAATCGAACGGGGGCCGTCCCCCCGAAGGAACGATCCGGAGCCTGATCCCGGCCCGGCTCGACCGTCTGGGTTGGTCGCGATTCCACACCCGTTTGGTCATTGCTCTCGGTGTGGCCTGGGTGTTGGACGGCCTCGAGATCACCATCGCCAGCAACGCCGAAGGTCTCATAAGCCAGAAGCAGGCCCTCAACCTTTCCTCCTCCGAAGTGGCGTTCGCCGTGGGCACGGTCTACCTCCTGGGCGAGGTCGTCGGGGCCCTCTTCTTCGGCCGGTTGTCGGACAAGTTCGGCCGGCGCAACCTGTTCATGATCACCCTGGGCGTGTACCTGTTCGGCGGCGTGCTCACGGCCCTGACCCTCGGGCACTCGCCGGGCTGGGCCTACTGGCTGTGGGCCACCCGGTTCATCGCAGGCATGGGCATCGGTGGTGAGTACGCAGCCATCAACTCGGCCATCGACGAGCTCATCCCGGCCAAGTACCGGGGCCGCGTGGATATCGCGGTGAACGGCACGTATTGGGGCGGTGCGCTCATCGCCACGGTGCTCACGATCCTCGTGGTGAACCACCTCCCCGCCAGCTACTCGTGGCGAGTGGCCTTCCTGTTCGGCCCAGCGCTGGGCTTCGTCATCCTCTTCGTGCGTAAGAACCTTCCCGAGAGTCCGCGCTGGCTGCTCATGCACGGTCGAGAAGAGGAGGCCGAAAGGGCCGTCAACGAAATCGAGCAGCTCGCCCTGCACAGTGGCGGCACTCTCGGTGAGGTCGATGAGTCCAAGGCCATCGAGATCACCCCAGCGAACGACATCGGTTTCGTGGCTCTGGCCCGCACGCTCTTCGTCCACTACCCGAGGCGGGCCATCCTCGGGGCGTCCCTCATGATCACCCAGTCGTTCCTCTACCACGCCATCTTCTTCACCTACGCGTTGGTGCTCACCAAGATCTACAACGTCCCCGCCACGGACACCGCCTACTACTTCATCTTCTTCGCCCTGGGAAATCTCATCGGTCCCCTCACCATCGGGCGTCTCTTCGACACCATCGGGCGCCGGAAGATGATCGCCGGCACCTATATCCTCTCCGGTGCCCTCCTCGCCTTTAGTGCCTTCCTGTTCGATGCCGGCGTCCTCAACGCCGTGACCCAGACGGCCTGCTGGTGCGTGATCTTCTTCTTCGCCTCGGCCGGCGCATCGTCGGCCTACCTCACGGTGAGTGAGATCTTCCCAGTCGAGGTGCGGGCCAAGGCCATTGCTGTCTTCTTCGCCATCGCCCAGAGTTTCGGCGCCTTAGGTCCCTGGCTCTACGGTGAGCTCATCGGCAACGGGCAGGACCACTTCAGGCTGTTCGTGGGCTACCTCATCGGGGCAGGCGTAATGATCATCGGCGGAGTTGTCGCGATCTTCCTCGGCGTCGATGCCGAGCAGCGGTCGCTTGAGGACATTGCTCAGCCGCTCTCGGCCACCCGCCCGTCGGCCCACCTCTCGGCGGTGACCGGCGCTCCCCGGTCCCCGGCGGCACGCAGCACCGCTTGACGTCTTTTGGAGTCGGTGGGCGCTCTTCGTCCGATGTGGCGGCGCGACCAGTCGGCTCCTTCTAAGGGTCAGTCGTGGACGGCCGGCGCGACCGCGCAGCCGATGTGCGAATCGGCCATGCCGAAATACAGGAACCACCGGTCCTCGAACAGCACCAGCGACTGGGCGAAGCACACGTTCGCCACCTGTCCTTGCTATTACAACGACGCGACCGGCTGGGGCACCGTGGACGCCGCCTGGTTCGTTCCGGCCTTGTCCCGCTCCGCCGGATAGACAGGGGTTGAAGCTCCGCTGGCCCTGACACATTCGGCGCGGGAGAGAACGTCGGGCGTCCCCTCCTCCTGCGCCGATGTTGATGGCCCGGAAACAAACAGAGCCCGGAATGCGGTTGCGACCTACCCCCTCCCCGCCTTAGTTGGGGCACCATGTTGGGTGGCGCTGGTTGCCCCGTCATCAGCCTCTTCTTGGATCGATCCAGGCTGGCAGTGCCGGCTTCTCGACCGTAGCTCCCAATGCCAACATCACCGCCTCGGAGCCTGGTCGGCCGATAATGCCGAGTCCCACTGGCAAGCCGTCAGCCGTGCCCATGGGCACCGTGGCGATGGGCCATCCCGCTATGGCCGGCGCGGTGGTGGCAGGCGAGGATGCCGCCGGATGACCACCCAAGATCAAGTCCGACTTCCACGCCGGACCGTAGGTCGCGGTGACCAATAGGTCGATGCCGCCCATGACCGGCTCGAGGCAGGTCTCGAGCGCCCAGGCCAGGTTGCGGGCCCGGGCCTCTCGATACGCGTCGGAGTCGCAACCACCGAGCTCCACTGCCTGCTCGAAAAATTCGTGGCCGAAATATGGCTGTTCGATCCCGGCATGCGCGTCCTCGTGGGCGATCACCTCGGCCAGGTTCTGCGGGCCGCCTGGCCCCCGACTACGCATGTAGCGGTCCATTCCCTCCTTCAGCTCGCACAGGAGAACGGTCAGCTCGTCGGCTTGCACTTCATCGTGCGGTAAAGCCGGAGAGACGTCCGCTACCTGCGCACCACAACTGCGGATCTCCTCGACGACCCGTTCGAACAACGCATCGGTGGCTGGATGGCCGGTCCGCCAGTCCCGGGCAACTCCGATCCGCACCCCCTCGACACCAGCGGTCAGCCGTTCGGTGACCCCCGCCCTGGACCCGACGACCTCGAGCAAGATGGCGACATCGCTGGCGCGGCGGCCCATTGGCCCCGGGCTGTCTTGGCTGTGGCTGACGGGCGCCACACCGGCTGTGGGGACGGCGCCGACAGTGGGTTTGATCCCGGCCACCCCATTGAGCGATGCCGGACAGGTGATCGACCCGTCAGTCTCAGTGCCGATGGCGAGCGGCGCCAGACCAGCGGCCAGGGCGGCCCCCGATCCCGACGAAGAACCGCCGGCGTTGCGGTCGAGGGCCCACGGGTTGCCGGTCAGGCCACCCACGGCCGACCAACCGCCGCTGGAGCGGGGCGAGCGAATGTTGGCCCACTCCGAGAGGTTCGTCGTGCCGAGGACCACGGCGCCGGCGGCTCGAATCCGCGCCACTAAGGGCGCGTCCTCCGCTGGTGGTCTTCCGAGCAGGCTTGTCGCGCCGGCACAGGAGGGAAGCCCGGCCACCTCAATGCTGTCTTTGATGAGGACTGGAATCCCTTCGAGCGCTCCGATCGGTGCTCCGACCCGGCGCCGATCGTCCGAGTCGCGAGCTTCCTTCAAGGCGCGATCAGACACGGCCAACACAGAACGTAGCGCCGTCGATGTACCCGGCGCATCGATGGCCTCTATTCGTCGGAGCAACGTCTCGACGAGCTCGCTCGAAGTGAGCTCGCCGGCACCTAGCCGAGACCGAAGTTCGCCGACACTCGCGTAGGCGAGTTCCGCAGTGGCGGGAGACGGATCAAGAGCCATTGTTGGACAAGCCTATTTCTTGCGAGTCGTCGCGGAGCGTGTCCGACTGCTTGCGGTGCCAATTCACGGTGTCGCGTCAAGCGTCGAGTGTGTAAACCAGATTCATAACCGCTCGGAAATAGTCGGGTCCGAGCGTTTTGTCCTCGGCATAGAAGACGAACACTACCGGCATGTTGTCCGGATCACGCCCGCGTACGAGTTCGCATGCGCCATCGGCGATCTGCTGACGGGACGTAAAGAGGTTGTG
>DATNLP010000509.1:0-8014 GCA_035602795.1 Acidimicrobiales bacterium
GAGCCACTGGCGGGCCTGCCGGCAGGCGGCGCGCAGCACGAACGTGTCGATCTTCCCGACCAGCCCCAGCTCTTCCGCCAGCGGCACGAAGAAGCCGGGATCGACCAGGCCCCCACGCGGATGTGACCAGCGCACCAGGGCCTCGAAGCCGACCACCCGGTGCGTGTGCAGGTCCACGATGGGCTGGTAGTGCGCGAGCAGGTTCTCGGCCAGGATGGCGTCTCGCAGGTCGTCCTCCAGCTCGATGCGGGCCAGTACCGAGGCGTGCATCTCGTCGCGGTAGACCTCGAAGCGGTCCTTGCCGAGCTCCTTGGCCTTGTACATGGCGATGTCGGCGTTGCGCAGGAGCTGCTCGCTGGTGATGCCGGTGACGTCGAAGGCGATGCCGATGCTGCCGGCCGAGCTCACCGACTTGCTCCCCAGTCGGACGTGCGGTCGCAGCGATTCGAGGAGCCGTTGCGCCACGTCGGTGACCACGTCATGGGACCGGACGTCCTCGATCAGGACGGCGAACTCGTCGCCGCCCAGCCGCGCCGCCGTGTCCGCGGGCCGCAGGCAGCCGGTGATGGTGCCGGCCACCCGCTTGAGGAGGTCGTCCCCCTCGCCGTGCCCGAGGCTGTCGTTGACGGTCTTGAAGTTGTCGAGATCGATGAAGAGCACCGCCAAATGGGAGCCCGAGCGCTCGAGGCGGGTCAGGGCGTGGTCGAGGCGGTCCTGGAAGAGCGCCTTGTTGGCCAGGCCGGTCAACGGGTCGTGGAAGGCCCGGTAGGCCAGCTCGTCCTCCAGCCGCTTGCGGTCGGTGACGTCGCGGAAGCTCATGACCCGGCCGACGACGCGACCGTCCACCCGCTGAGGCCTGCTGGCGCGTTCGACCACGCGCCCGTCCCGGAACTCCAAGATGGTGAAGGTCTCGTATTCCGACGTGAAGGAACGCCGCTCCTCCTCGCTGACGGAGGCCTCGGGGTCCGTCAGCTGGTCGAGCGCGAAGGCCAGGGCGGTGGCGTTGTTCTGCTCGGCCACGAGCTCCTCGGGGAGGTGCCAGATTTCGGCGAAGCGGCGGTTGGAACCGGTGATCCTCCCGTCGGTGCTCACGACCAGAATGCCGTCCGCCGTGGACTCCAAGGTGGCGGTCAGGCGGGAGAGGGTTTCGCTCAGCTCGCGCTCCGCCGCCACCTGGGCCGTCGCATCGTGGGCCGAGATGACGAAGCCCTCGACGGTGGGATCGTCCAGCAGGTTCACGATGCTCAGCTCGAACGGGACCGAGGTGGCGCCGTCGTGGCGCAGCAGGTTGAGCCGGGTGGTGGCCGGGTTCGCCGCCGACGCCCCCCGGGCCGCGGCGACCAGCGCCGCCGTGAACCGCTTGCGGTCTTCGTGGGCGACGAGGTCGATCAGGGGCTGCTGCTGCACCAGCTCGGGGTCGTGCCCCAGGAGGCGCGTGATGGCGCCCGAGACCGACTCGAGGGTGCCGTCCGACGAGACCTGCATCAGGACATAGCCGGCATTGTGCACGAGCGAGCGCATTTGGCCCTCGTGTCCCTGGCCGACCTCGTAACGCCGCCGCTCGGTCAGGTCGCGCATGCAGAGCAAGATGGTGCTCTCGCCGTACCACTCCACGGTGGTGCCGACGATTTCGACCAGGCGCCAACCCGATGCCGCGTTGATCCGGATCTCAATCGGTGTGCCCACGTCCCGGCCTTGGATGGTGGACAGCGAGCGCAACACGAGCTCCTGGTCGTCCGGGTGGACCAGGTCGAGGCCCGACCGGCCGACCGTGTCCCCTATCGACCGCTCGAACATCCGCTCGGCCGAAGGGTTGCCCCAGACGATGTTCCCGGTCGTGTCGACCATGACGATGGCGTCCGGCAGGCGCAGGAAGGCTTCGACGACGGCCTCGGGTTCGTCGACGGGCCAACCCGGCGCGGGCGCGGCCTTCAACTCAGGCGCTGCGGGGTGCGGACCGCGTCGGCCCTCCCGTCTCTCACCGGCGCTCGGCCGGACCAGCTCTAGCAAAGTACGGACGCTCCTCTACGTCGCCTGACCTCCTCTTCTGTCGGTCGATTGACGCTGAAGGGTTGGTTGCGATCGCGTTGCGCGACGGGCGTATCTGCACGCCGAAGGGGTGTGGGGGCCTCCGGACCCGGTGAGGGCCCCCCGTTTTGGGGGCCAGCGGCGTGTGCCGCCGGTCCGACTCGGATCGGGTCGGGGCGGCGGCGGACCGAGCGGAGCGCTGAGCGGACTCCCCGGGGATAGGTTCACAATCGTGCCCCTCGATCAAGGCTCTGACGACGAGGACGAGGTCTTCGAGACCATCGTCTCCGAGCTGGCCGCAGGCTACGAAGCATCGACCGGGTCCGACCTCGGCTGGGTGGTCGAACAGATACTCGAGTTCAAGTGGGGCTACTCCGACGGGAACCTGACCACATGGACCGCCGACGAGGTCAGGAGGCTGCTGTTCGACCTGTATCCAGCCAAGTCCTCCCTCCATGCGAGCAGCCTGCCGAAGGTGATCGAGGGGTTCGCCGGGTTCCTGCGCTACCTGGGTGACGCGGGATTGGCGTCCCCTTCCAGCTCGTGGCGCTTGGCGCTCCTGGTCGAAGGGAGCGCCCCGGAGTTCGAGGCCGCCATGGCGGACGAGTCCCGCTACAGCGCCGGCAAGCGGCTCGTGATGGCCATGGTGGCCGACGGGATCGATCTGACGGACAGCGCCGCGGTCGACGCCTGGACGCAGGCGTTCAACGAACGCTCCTTCGACGAACGCGTGCAGGTCGTCGGGCCGCCGCCGGACGGCGGTCGGCCGCTGCCGTGGTGGCGCCGGGAGCGCCCCGGCGCCCTCGACGGGGTCGTCGTGTCCCTGCCGAGGCAAGCCCTCGAGGAGCGGGTCCGCGAGTCCGTGCTCCTGCAACGCACGCGTAGCCTCCTCGAGTTCGTGGGCGAGAAGCGGGCACTGACGGACAAAGGCAACCTGACCCTGGCGGACGCCAGGGAGCTGATCGAGCTCCTCGGGACCCCGGACGTGGTCGACGAAGTGTACGGAGATCGGGTGTTTCGCCGGCGTAGCTCCACCGAGCTACGCGGCGTCGACCTCCCTTTCCGCTTGGCGCTGGCGGCCGGCTTCTTGGAGCGGCCGAGCGCCCGTCGGGTGCGGCCGGGTCCGGAGGCCGCGTTGCTCTCGGAGGATCCGCTCGAGGCGGTCGCCCGGCTCCTGAGCGCCCTGTTGGCCGAAGTCGGCCCGACCACCTACCACTGGGGCGGCGACAGGTACGGCTGGGGCTTCTGGACCGAGGTGGTCGACGAGGAGCTGGCCGAGGTGCTGGCCGATCTCGCCGTGGCCGGAGAGGCGGTTGCGGTCGAGATCGACGAGATCGCGGACGAGCTCTGGGGCGTGGTGCTCGATTCGTACGACCTGGACGAGGTCGAGCCGCACAAGCTCGAGTTCCACTCCGGCCTCGTCAACTCGGCGATCCGGCGGGCCTTCGGGGACCTGGAGCTGCTCGGCGTGCTGGCCGTCTCTGGGGTCCACGAGCAGACAACCGAGTACGGGACGACCGAGGAGGCAGGCGGGGTGGTGACCATCACCCCGTTGGGAGCGTGGGTGATGCAGCACATCGCTGCCGACGTCGTCGATGTCTCCGACGAGCCGGAGCGCAACGGGCACGGGTGACGCGGCCGGCGCACGGAGCTCGAAGCGCCGGCGAGGACCGAGATGGACGGAGCCGACCCTCCCGTAGGAGGCTCCCCGCATGATTTCAGAGATCTTCGACGAGTCGGCCTGGGCGGTGGTGCCCGGCTTCGACTTCACCGACATCACGTACCACCGCGCCGTGGCGGACGGGACGGTCCGCGTCGCTTTCGACCGGCCTGAGGTGCGCAATGCCTTCCGGCCGCACACCGTCGACGAGCTGTTGGCCGCCCTCGACCACGCCCGCCAGTGGCCCGACGTGGGCTGCGTGCTCCTGACGGGCAACGGTCCCTCGCCGGTCGACGGGGGTTGGGCTTTCTGCTCGGGGGGCGACCAGCGCATCCGGGGCGCCGATGGCTACCAGTACGACGACGAGTTCGACCCGACCGGCGCGCAGGCGGGACGGCTGCACATTCTGGAGGTGCAGCGGCTCATCCGCTTCATGCCCAAGGTGGTCATCTGCGTGGCGCCCGGCTGGGCGGCCGGCGGTGGCCACAGCCTGCACGTGGTGTGCGACCTGACCCTGGCCAGCGCCGAGCACGCCCGCTTCAAGCAGACCGACGCTGACGTGGCCAGCTTCGACGGCGGCTTCGGGTCGGCCTATCTGGCCCGCCAGGTCGGCCAGAAGTTCGCCCGCGAGGTGTTCTTCCTCGCCCGTGCCTACACGGCCGAGGAGGCGCACCGCATGGGTGCGGTCAACCAGGTGGTGCCCCACGCCGAGCTCGAGGCGGTGGCGCTCGAGTGGGCGGCCGCCATCAACCAGAAGAGCCCCACCTCCATCCGCATGTTGAAGTACGCCTTCAACCTGATCGACGACGGCCTGGTGGGCCAGCAGCTCTTCGCCGGCGAGGCCACCCGGCTGGCCTACGCATCGCCCGAGGCCGCCGAGGGGCGCGACGCCTTCTTGGAGAAGCGCCCGCCCGACTGGTCGCCCTTCCCCTGGCACTACTGATGTGGTCCGGCGTGTCACGGGGAGTCTTTTGGGGATCCTTTCGGCGCGCCGGACCGAGGGTCGGCGCGTGGGAGTTCGCCCGCCGGCGAGGGAGACGGCTGCTACGTCCCCGGCGCGCCGGGCGACGGTCCGGCCGTGCTGACATAGAGGCTGTGCGCATCGTGGCAGGTCAGGACCGAGGATCGCCGCCCAGAGGGAGGGCAGCCGGGCCGTGCGGCGGGGGGCAAGGTGACTCCCGGCTCCGTTGCGGCCATCCCGAACGAGGCCAAGATGTGCGGCTAGACATACCTGTGTCGGGGTACTCGCCGACCACGGACCACAAGGAGTTTCTGCGTGCTCGCTTCCAGCTACCCGGTACTCGATGCCTTCCTGACGATGCTCTACTTCTTCTTGTTCATCATCTGGATCTGGTTGCTGATCATGGTGTTCATGGACATCTTCCGCAGCCACGACATGAGCGGCTGGGCCAAGGCGCTGTGGGCGATCTTCATCATCATCCTGCCGTTCCTGGGAGTCTTCGTGTACCTGATCGCGCGGGGCGGCAAGATGCACGAGCGGGCGGCCGAGCAGGCGGCGGCGCAGCAGAAGGCCTTCGACCAGTACGTGCGCCAGGCCGCCGGTACGTCGGGAACCGACACCGCCTCGGAGCTGTCCAAGCTGGCCGACCTCAAGTCGCAGGGCGTGCTGACGGACGCCGAGTTCGAGGCGCAGAAGGCCAAGATCCTGGCGAGCTGATCCGGGCCGGCCGGGTCCGCGGGCGGGAGGGCCTCGGTGCCTGACCCCGTGGCCGACCCGCAGCCCGAACCCCACCAGCAGCCCGAGCCGGAACCCGGACCGGGGCCGCCGGCCGGGCCGGACACACGCGCCGTCGTCGGGGACGCCTCCGCCAGCAACGCAGGCAGCGCCAGCGGCGCAGGCAGCGCCAGGAACGCCATCTCGCAGCGCCTCGAGACGCGGATCGAGCAGCAGGCCGAGTCGCCGCTGCCGTGGCGCTCCCTGATCAAGGCCAGCGTGGCGGTGGTGGTGGCCGGCATCACCATCTACCTCGTCTTCCCCAGCCTCACCGAGGTCTTCGACTCCTGGCCCAAGTTGCGTTCGCTCGATTGGATCTGGTTCGCCTTCGCACTGGTGGCCCAGGCGGCGCACTTCACCTGCACCATCGCCCTGCAGCGCATCGCGCTGCGCACCAAGGCCTGGTACTCGGTGGCCACCTCGCAGCTGGCTGGCAACTCCATCAGCCTGGTCGTGCCGGGCGGGCAGGCCGTGGGGGCGGCGACGCAGTTCCGGATGCTCGCCGCGTCGGGCAACGACGCCGCCACCGCTGTGGGCGGGCTGACCGCCTTCTCGCTGCTCGGCATAGGCGGGCTGCTGGCGCTGCCGATCTTCGTGCTGCCGGCCATCGTCGCCGGGACCCCGATCGACAGCGGCCTCGAGCACGCGGCGCTCCTCGGCATCGTGGCCTTCGTGCTCTTTGCCGGCTTCGGCGCCGCCGTCCTCATGATGGAGCGACCGCTGCGCTGGGCCGGTGACGTCTTCCAGGCGGCGCGCAACCGCCTGAAGCGCAAGTCCGAGCCCATGACCGGCCTGCCCGACCGCCTGGTCTACGAGCGCAACCGCATCCGCGAGGTGCTGGGCCGCCGTTGGAAGGCGGCCCTCCTGCTTTCCAGCGGGCGGCTGGCCTTCGACTTTGCGACCCTGCTGGCCTGCATCCGGGCCACCGGCGTCAAGCCGAACCCCTCACTGGTGCTGTTGGCCTACGCCGTGGCCGGGCTGCTCGAGCTCGTCCCGGTGACGCCGGGCGGTCTCGGGATCGTCGAGGCGGGCCTGAGCGGCATGCTGATCCTGGCCGGCATCCCCGGCGGGCAGGCCGTGGTCGCCACACTGGCCTACCGGATCATCTCGTACTGGCTGCCCATCGTGGTCGGACCGGTGGCCTATTTCATGTTCCGGGCCCGGTACGGACCGCCGGGTCACGGCGGTGGGGACGGGGCCGGGGCGGGGGCACCCGCCGCCGCTCCGGCCTAGGGAGACGGCGTTGAACAGTACTTATACCACGTTCACCACATTTCTGGTAAGGTGGTGAACGTGGTGAAGTCGACGACGCTGGACAAGGTGAGGCAGGTCCTCGAGGACTCCGAGCTGAGCGCCGTGACCGAGGAGGTCATCGGCTACCTGCGCTTCGTGGAGGGGAGCGACCAGCGCCTGGACGCCCTGGCCGGCCGGCCGATGCTGCTCGACACCGCCATGCGGGCCGAGACGTACGCCGGGCAATTCCATCGCCACGTCTTCGACGAGGTCCCCATGGTGAACGCCAAGTGGGTGGCCGACCTGCTCGGCCCGGTGAGCGATGTCCGCGGCTTCATGCGCCGGCTGCGCGCCAGCTCGGACATCGTGGCGGTCAAGCACGGGAACACCTTCGTCTACCCGGCCTTCCAGTTCTCCACCGAGCGCCGGGAGGTGAAGCCGGCGGTGGCGGAGGCCAACCGGCGCCTGCGCAGCGCGGCGGACCCCTGGGGTGCCCTGGCCTGGTGGACGGCGCCCAACCCGCGCTGGGGCCGGCGCCGGCCCATCGAGCACACCGACGACCGGCGGGTGGTGGCCCTGGCCGGCGCCGAGTCGGACGACGGCTTCTAGCCGGCACCGGCCCGTTGCCGGCCATCGAGCCTCCGGCCACCTGCCCCGGCCATCCGGTCACCTCCACCCTGCCCGCGGGAAGCGTGCTCTACCGGGTCCACCAGGCCGACCGGGCCGCCCATGAGTTCAACCTGACGCCCCGCCCGCCCCCGCCCCCCGGCGACCCGGTCGAAGGTGGCCGCTTCGACAGCATCGACGGCTCCTACGCCTACCTCTACGCCGCCCTGACGGAGGAGGGCGCCTTCTGCGAGTCCTTCGTCCGGGACCTCGACTACGCCCGGGCCGGGCCACGCCCGCTGCCCTGGGCCCGGGTGAGCGGCAAGGTGGTCAGCACCGTGCGGACCTGCCGCGACGTCGAGCTGGTCGAGATCCAGGGTGCGGCGGCCGAGCAACTGGGCCAAGACGACTGGCTGACCCGGTGCGACGAGGACGCCTACCCGCTGACCCGACGTTGGGCGACGGCCGTGCGGGCCTGGCTCCCGCCCACGCACCGCGACGGCCTCGGGTGGCAGTCCAAACGGGACCCGGAGCAGCGGGTCATGGTGCTGTGGGGCGAACCCGCCGGTGCGCCCACCGGCTGTCAGGTGCTGGAGCCCGACGACGGCGTCGCCCAAAGCGAGGCTCTCGACGGGGGCTTCGGCTTGGTCAGGCTGTCCGCCTTCCTGACCCCCTGGCGCCTCTACCTCGAGCGGTGATGCCTGTGTGACCAGGGCTGACCCCTCTGAGAGGGGGTCAAGTCGTTCCGACAA
>DATNLP010000514.1:0-9197 GCA_035602795.1 Acidimicrobiales bacterium
ACTCACATCCCCACGCCATGGGCCAGTGGCGAACAGGAACAGCCTCTTCCAGCGGCATGAACACGTGGAGAGCCGGATGCGGCGGAAGTCGCACGTCCGGTTCGGAGGGCGGGCCGGAGAAACCCACCAACGGAAACGTTGGCAGGGCGCTCCGGTCCGACCCCTACACCCGGCGCTCACGCGCTCGGCGGTCCCAGTCGCCGTCGCTGCTGTCGCGTTGGTGCTGCTCAGGATAGGTGCCGATTCCGGGCCGTAAGATCCGTTCCAGGGAGTATGTGGCGTTTGATTCCCGAGGGATTCCAAGAACGTCTCGCGACTCTTGTCCCTGCCATGGATGAAGCACCAGACGATTTACGTATGCGCTTTCTGTTGAGCCGACTCCGTCGCCGTCACGCCCAGCTTGGTCAAGAAGCTGCGGTAGTCCGTCTGCACCCATTCCTCGGCCAGTCGGCCCTCGTCGTTGTACCGGAAGATACCGATCGCTTCCCACTCGAGGTGTTGCCCGGTGGGCTCGACTGGACCGATGGGCGAATAGGTAAAGACCCCGGTGAAGTCTCCGGAGAACGTGGTGCGCGCCGCCAAGAAGTTGCCCTCCACGATGATCTGCTCACGGACGAGTCGCAGGCCGCTGAATGCGGCGCGCAGGGACGCGAAGTAAGCGTCCAGTTGATCGAAACTCAGTTCTCCCCCGGGCGCGTGGAAGACATCGAAACTCAGTTCTCCCCCGGGCGCGTGGAAGACGTAGTCCTGCGCAAAATAGGCGCGGAGCGCGGCGTCGTCCTCACGAGCGATCGCGTCGTTGCCGATGCGGATCAGGTCACGGGCAAGTGGACTGTCAGAGATGAAGCCTGGCACTGGTTACCTCCCGGGTGCTAGAGCAGCATTAATACTATGCTAGTAATAATGCTTGTCAAGTAGGATAGGCCCATGACCCCAGAAGTTGTTGATCGACAGGAGCGACGAAAGAGGCGGACGCGAGAGGCAATCCAGAAGGCTGCTTTCGAACTCTTTGCCGAGCGTGGCTACCGAGACACCACCATCAACGACATCGCCGAACGAGCCGAAGTCGCACCCAGAACCGTGACGGTGCACTTCCCCGCCAAGGAAGAACTGCTCCTTGATGCCGAACCGTTCACCCTCGACAGCCTGAGCGAACGTCTGACCGCCAGACCAGCAAAAGAATCCGCGCTTGAAGCGCTGCGCGACTGGATGGGGACCACGATGAGGGAAGCTGAGACAAATGGGTCCGACGTGGACCGACGCTTCTGGGAACGTCGCGCCTTGCGAGCGCACATCATCAACAATGAGCCTGATCTTCGTGGCCGCTCCCGCGCCAGCTACTACCCCTTCGAACGCGTCCTCGCCGAGGCCATTGGCAAAGACGTCGGCCAGTCCGGAAACAGCCTGATCCCGCGCCTCGCCGCGTTGTCCGCTGTCGCCGGCTTGCGCGAGCTCTACGAGAGCGATGAGGCCCTGGCTCTCGAGGCTCCACCCAGCGCCGCGGAGCTGCTCGAGCTCGTTGACGGAGTGATTCGCTTCGCCCGGGCCGGCACCGATGCGCTGTCTTGATCAGTATCCGTGACCGCTGCCTTGAGCGAGCGGGCAAGGACGTCCACGATCCGTATCGTTTTTCCTGTTCAGGTCAGTGACCGCGTCCAGGCCGTCTGTTCAGCAACACCAAATGTTGACCGATAATTGGGCAATCGGATGGGCTATGCAACGGGCTGCTGTGCCCATGCCGTGGTGGCTGCAACTCCAAACGGCTGTGACCGGATCCCCTCGGAGGCACAATGACGTTCTTGTCGGACACGCCGGAGCGGATCTTGCCACTGGAGGCCCTGGTCCCCATCGGATTCGGCTCGAGGAGATCATCGGACAAGGAGTGGAGGGCCTAATGCGAGCGTGGCGAGTCGACCGGCCTGGGGAGCCGTTGGAGGTTCTGATCCTCGCCGACGTCCCCATTCCTGAGCCCGGCCCGGGCCAGATCCGTGTCCGGGTAACCGCGGCGGGCATCGGCCTGCCCGACGTGCTCATGTGCCGTCGCACCTACCCGCTCACGCCGTCCGGGGCCTTCACTCCGGGCCAAGAGGTCACCGGCGTCGTCAGTGCCGTGGGTCCAGATGTCGACCTGGCCCTCGGGACGACGGTCATGTCGGTCACCAGCTTCATTGAGGGCCACGGCTCCTTCGCCGAGGAATGCCTGGCTCCCGCACAGTCGTCGTTCAGCGTTCCATCCGGCCTGGCCGACGTCGACGCCGCCGGCTTCTGGATACCCCACCTCACCGCGTGGATCGGTCTGGTCGACCGCGCTCATATCGAACCGGGCCAGTGGCTCGCCGTGCTCGGAGCGGCCGGCAGTAGCGGGATCGCCGCCGTGCAGCTCGGCCGGGCCCTCGGGGCCCGGGTGATCGCGGTCGTGAGCGACGAGGCCCGGGCCGAGTTTTGCCGAGGCCTCGGCGCGGACGACACCATCAACCATCGAGACGGCGACCTGCCCGGCCGCCTGCGGCAGATGACCGACGGCCGCGGGGTGGACATCGTCTATGACCCGGTTGGCGGCTCCTTGGCGGAGGAGGCGGCGACAGCCCTGGCTCGTCACGGTCGGTTGCTGGCCGTCGGGTTCGCCAGCGGGACCTGGCCTCGGATCGAAACCCACAACCTGGTCGTCACCAACACGTCGCTGGTCGGCGTATTCGCCGGTGGCTACAGCCGGGACGAGCTCGATTCCATCCATTCCGAGCTCTCCAGCCTCGTCTCATCGGGTCGGCTGCAGAACGCCGTCACCACCCAGGTTCCGTTCGCCGACCTCCCCTTCGCTCTGCAGCGCCTGGCGGACCGGTCGGTCATGGGCAAGATGATCATGGTGCTATGAGCTCCGCCGCTCTCGACCTCGGGACGGAGGAGATGGTCACGGCCGCCGCCGACGTGAAGAACCGCCCAACCTGCACTTTCTGAGTGGCGGCGGTTCACGGCCCTCGGGTTAGGAATCCGTTGCTGCCATCATCTCGACATACGGAGCCAGGATGTCGGCCAGCAGTTGGCGATGTCGTGCGGCGCGGTCTCGCTTGGGAGTCACGGTGTCGTACGCCATCGAATCGAGGAGCTGTTGGCTGAAGCCGAACCCCCTTATAACGAGAAAGATTGTCGTCGCCAATTCCGGCCTGTTCATAGCCGGCCCCAAGGCTTCCCGTAGCAATCTCCGCACATGAGCATGGGATCGCTCAGCAACCTCCAACATTGTCTTCCGAACTTCGGTACTCGTGCGCGGGTCATGGTCCATGTTCAGCAGGACCTGCAGGCTTGCGAGGTAGTCAGGCCTCGCATAGTGAGCGGAGAATACGTCGATGAGCTGGGCCATCCGTTCCACGGTGGTTACCCCGTCGATGCGAGCTGCTTCGACCGTCTCAACCATGTGACTCGCTCCGTCTTCCAGGACGGCGAGCATGAGGCCTTCTCGATTACCGAAGTAGTGCTGGATGACCCCCCAAGTCACCCCGGCTCTTCGAGCTATTTCGTTCGTACTCGAGCCCCGGTAGAACCCCAGATCAATGATGCATTCGATCGCCGCGTTGATCACCCGATCGCGGGTGTCTACCTCCCCGTTTCCGCTGGTGCGCTCGCGACGATGGCCACCCTCCGTGGTCGTTGGGCCAGGCTTGATGGTCACGATGGCGGCTCCAGGGCTCCTCTTGTCGGCACTCAGTGCCGCTCTGGTTTGTCGACATTGTAATTACTATGTATGTGGAGATTGCGGCACTCGATCCCGAGCCGCATCCTCCCGCATCGTTTGTCGAACCCGAGCTCGAACTCCCTTCGGCCTACTCAGGTGAGACGGATGCCGCCCAGCGCATGACGCGCTTCCAGAGGATCTGGCGATTAGGTGCCACGCTGTGGTTATGTCCTGCCCCCACGAGGAGAAAGAGCGTCAGATCAGGACATGCCGGAAGCTGCCCAGGGAGGACGTCCAACTTGCCGGCAAGATCGTGCTCGCCCAAGGCGGCGAAAATGGGAAGCCGAAGTACGTCGAGCTCGGGCTGCACTGATCCCGGGACGATCGCCGTCATCCCAACGAGGGCCAACAACTTGGAACTTGCATCCGCTAGCGCAACATCGACCTCAGCTGAGGCGGAGTCGAGCTCATGTTCGTCACCTGCGCTGTTCGACCATTGAGGTAGTGGGTCACCAAATCGCTCTCGGGACAGGTCCGCGACGACTGCGGCTAGCGCTTTGGGTCTGTTCACAAATCGGAGCTCTACCTCATTGAGGACCTCGGGAAGACCCGAGGCGGAGAATCCGAGCAAGGCCAAGGCATCGTAGGAGCCATGACGGGCCTGCTGGCAGGCGACGAGCAGCGCCCCGGCGGAGTGACCCAATCCGATCTTGGCCCTGACCACGGCGCTGCCGAGTTCAACGCCCTCTACGCCCTTGGACCCAAGCTTGGTCTCGAGACTCTGGACGGCGGCGGCCACAACGTCGGCGACTACTTGTGCCGACAGTGTGTAGCCGTCGTCTGGCGAGTCGCTCTCGCCGACTCCGGGAGGATCGACGGCGACCACGAGGTCTCCTCCGGACGCCAAATGCCGAGCCATGCTGAAGGCCCCGTTCTGACCGGACACAGCCAGGTCGAAGTACCGACGACTCATTCCCCCACCCGGAACGCAGACCCAAAGAAGAGGCCTCGGAACAAGGTCGTCTGGCACAAACAGATCGATCGATATCCGATTGCAACCGGCCGGGGCCACCTCACTCACGTCGAGGCGAAGGGCCCACTTCGTTACGCTCACGGTAGCGAGAACAGGACGACGCGGGCGTCGAACGACCGTTGGAGGCCGCACCACGTTCGGACTCTGGACGCCGACTGCCGCCATTCGGGCTGTAATCTCAGCCGCCCTTCGAGATCTCGGCTGAGCATCTGGCTAGTTCGACAGATTCCAGACTCGGATGGCATTGCCGGACAGAATGAGCTCTCGCTCGTCCGGTGGAATCGAGTGGAACTGCTTCTCCACTACCTCTCTCGACCTGGGCCACGACGTCACCGGATGGGGGTAGTCGGATGACCACAGGATGTTGTGCACTCCAATCTTGTGTCGCAGGAACTCCAACGAGAAGTCCTCCTCAATGAAGGTCAAGTGAACATTTTTCTGGAAGTAGTAACTCGGAAGCTCGGTCAATCCTGGGAACTCATAGCCCTGACGGCGCACCATGTCGTCGGCGCTATGGAGCCACCAGGCCACCCATGCCAGTCCCGGTTCTACGAAGACGAGCTTGAGCTTCGGATGCCGAGCCAGCAGCCCGGTCAGAATCCACATGCCGAACGCCTCCGCCGTCGACAAGGGCGTCATCAGCACCATGACACCCTTCTGAGGCGTGGGATCTCTTCGGCTCAGGTCGTCCAGACTGGTATTGAGTCCTATGTGGCAGCACACGGGCAAACCGGTCTCCTCGATCGCCGAAAAAAGCGGGTCGTAGCGACCGTCGTAGTAGTCGGGCAGCCCGAATTCAGCTGGAAACACCGGCAGCTGCAACGACTTTCCGCCCCGTCCGGCGATCCTTGCCACCTCGGACACGGCGAAATCGATGTCATGGATCGGTATCTGGTACGACACGCAAAGTCGCTGACGATCAGCCGATGCGAATTCGTCGAGTGCGTCGTTGAACGCGCGAGTTGCCTCGTCGGCACCAGTCTTCAGGTTCGGGATATACCTGAAGGCACTGACCTCTGAGTACAGGACCTCAACTTCGACGCCGTCCTGATCCATGTCCCTCAGGCGCTCCCGGGGATCGCCATATCCAGCTCGCTTGAAAACGGCATTGGCTCCGATGTGCGAGTCGTCGCTGCGCTTCATCCTCATGCCCGCTTGGTTGGCCGCCGCCGTGCCGCGCGCCATCCGCTGTGCAAAGGCTGCGACTGCCTCGTCGTAATCCTCGTGAAACCCCGATGCCAAATGCGCCCTCACCTGGTTGTGGGTGATGGCGACGTGGCTGTCGGCTGAGACAAGAAGCTCATCGTTCATCGAGCCTTCTCGTGCGTCCAGAGTTGTCATTGCTTCTCCCTCATTTCGATTGACTGCTGTGGTTTCGTCGAGTTTGTTCCCATGCGCATCTCAGGCAGCGACTCGGCGACGTCGGAGTAGGTCCTGATCGGACGGCCTGCGCGCTCGCCATGACAACTACGAACGTGGTAACACAAACATCTCGGACGTTCATTGAGACACGACCTCAGGGTCGCCTGAGAATGACGCCTGTTCTGCTCGCGCAGACGAGGGCCGCCGTGGGATCAACAAGCTGATTGGACGACTTGCCCCTGAGTTGCTGCACGGCCTCGGTGGTCAGATTCAGACCGTGGATATAACCCTCACCGATCAACCCTCCATTTGTATTGCATGGCAGGCTGCCGTCTGGACCCAGGTTGCCTTCTGCAATGAAGTCCTTCGCCTCGCCGGGGCCACAAAACCCCAGCGCTTCGAGCTGCATCAGAAAGATCGGGGAAAACGCGTCGTAGATCATCGCGACGTCGATGTCTGAGCGCCTGATCCCATAGCCTTCGAACAATCGCTGGGCCATTGCCGAACAGCCCTCCATGACCGCGATATTCGTCACGTAATGGTTGCTGGCGATCTCCTCTTCGAATAAGCCGGCATTGGCGGCCGCCGCAATGAGTATCGGCTCGTTGCTGGCGGAGGAACGCTTAGCGGATGTGATCACCATTGCGACCGAGCCATCCGTCTCCTGGCAGCAATCAAAGAGCCGAATGGCTGGTTCGGCTATCCATCGCGACGACTGATGATCTTCCAGTGTGATGGGCTTCTCATAAAAGTGAGCGTTCGGATTATTCGCGGCGTACTCCCTGAATTGCACCACCGCGCGACCAAAATCCTCGTTTGACACACCGTAGGTGTGCATATAGCGGACCGCATTGAGGGACATCCACGATGCTGGAGTGAGCACGCCGTAAGGTGTGCACCACTGCATCGCCGTCGAACCGGAGTGTGACGCAGTCCCTCTCGTGCCGACGGCCGCTCGGCCAAAACGTTCGCCCGACCGTGCCTTGACTGCTCTGTAGGTGACGACCACGTCAGCGATGCCTGATGTAACGGCCGACGCCGCGTGCAGGAGCACGCCCTGGGAGCCGCCACCCCCATAAGGAACTCGACTAGAGAAATGGATCTCGGGGATCCCCAACGTCCGGACCAGTTCAGTCTCCTCGACCGGATCGATCGTGTAGCTGACCAATCCGTCCACGTCCGCCGCGGTGAGTCCCGCATCGGCGAGAGCTGCCACTATCGCTTCGGCGGCGAGCTGCGTCTCGCTGCGACCAGCAGCCTTCGAGAACTCGGTCTGTCCGATCCCGACAATCGCGGTTGCGTCTCCGAGCCGGCTATCCATCGGCTCCAGCCTTGGGCTTGAAGACAGGGACAGCTCCGTCGTGACGGGTCGGCCGAAAATCAACCGTCACCGACATGCCAATGGTGATGTCCGCGGGATCGATGTCGACCAGGTTCGACAGAACTCTCACGCCTTCCGCGAGATCGATGAGCGCGGCCATCACGGGATACTCAAAGGCAGGATTTTGGGGATGATGGAGTATGGCGTAGCTGTAGACCACGCCTTCTCCAACCAGGTCGATGATTTCGAACTCGAGCGAGTGGCACTCAGGACACATCGGTCGCGGAGGATGACGCAACCGCCCACACTGTTCGCATCTCTGCGTAACGAGCCGACCTTCAAGTGCCGCGTCCCAATAGAAGTGGTTGTCGTCCGTGAGAATGGGAGCTGGGCGTCTGGCTTCTTCGGTCTCGGCCATCACGGCACCCCGTCAAATATGACACGGTCGTCGACCATGGCATCAATATCCGCATCGGAATATCCCAATCCCAGCAAGATGTCTCTGGTCTGTTCACCGCAGGCACAAGGTCCCCGTTGGACCACGGTCCGAGCGGGTGCGACGTTAACCAAGAGACCCGGGTCTTCGAATCGACCGACGCTGCTCGACCACGTCTCGCTGACCAGGTTCAGCCGTCTAGCCTCCGGATCATCGAACAGGTCGCGGCAAAAGTGCTCGTCGACGATCTCGATTGGGATTCCCCCATCGTCAAGGACCCTGAACGCGTCTGCTGCCACCGCGCTCTCGAAGTACGAGCTGAGCCATGCGGCCAGTGACTCGGCATCGTCCCCGGCGGGCGCTCCGGGAACAATGGTCCGAAGCCTTTCCCGCTGTTCCGTCGTCAAGGCCGCCAGGAAGATCCATTCTCCCGTGGCGCATCGATAGAGGCGGTAGAAAGGAGAGAGCCCGAACTGATCGCCATCGACATGCCCCCATTCAGGTTCTTTGCCGTCCGCATGGATCCATGCGTAAGACGTGTGCAGAAGTCCGGCGTTCACGATCGAGGTGCTTACGGCCTGAGCTTCACCGGTCTTGTCTCGATGGTAGAGGGCGATCACAATGGCGATGGCGGCCAGTAAGGCATTGCCTGTATCGCCCATGTTGGACCGGCTCCAGAGAGGAGGGTTTCCGGCGTCGCAAGCTCCGTCCTCCCATTCGGTCCCGGTCATTGCCGCGGCATTTTGGTCGGTACCGGGCAGATCTGACCGCGGACCCTTTTCGTAGCCTCGGGTATTGCAGTACACCAATCTGGGGTAGCGCTCTCGAAGGGTCTCGTAGTCGAGACCCAGACGCGCCGCAGCTCCTGGCCTCCAGTTGAGCGTGAGCACATCCGATTGCTGAAGAAGCTTCTCGAGCGCCTCCCGGCCAGCTGGCTTCTTGAGGTTCAGCGCGATGCTGCGCTTCCCGCGGTTCGTGCCCAGGCCCATGTGCGTGCCGTTCCAATACGTGTCGTGCAGTGCGTTGATCTTGATGACGTCCGCGCCGAGGTCAGCGAGAGCCCGCCCAGTGAACGGCCCAGCAACGCCAAGTCCGAGGTCGAGGACGCGAATTCCCTCCAAAGGATGGGCGAGTGACTGATTGGCCCCTTCCCTGACACCGGAAGGTTGCGTGCTCGAGTTGGTTCCAGCGAGAACCTCCTCGGTGTGCTGCCCGGACCGAGGTGACGGCCCAGACACGGAGCCAGGCGTTGCGGAGAATTCGAGCAGCGGTCCGGCATGATGAATTACTCCGACCTCCGGGTCGTCGACCTCGACCACGCAGCCATCGGCAAGGAACGACTTGTCAGCCAGCGCCTCACCGGGCGATCGGACGG
>DATNLP010000534.1:0-10377 GCA_035602795.1 Acidimicrobiales bacterium
GTGCAGTGGGTGGCGGCGTCGTTCCCCGACGACGGCCAGGGGGTGAGGTCCTACCTGGCAGAAGAGGCGCCACCCGGCAGCTCCTCGGTCGGCGCCGCCTCCTACCAGTCGCTGCTCGAAGACATGGACTCGCGCGCCTGCGGTCACGACGTCGTGCTGGCCATCCAGGCGCGGCTGACCAAGTCGGTGGAGGTCGGATGCGCCGTGCTGGCCCGCGAGGTGCAGTCGCTGGTGCGCCTGTTGGCCGACGCCGACGTGCAGGTGGACACCGTGCTCACGGCCGACGAGCTGGCCCACCAGCTCCTGCGCACCTACGAGCCACATGCGGCGAGCTTCGACCCGCGCCACCCGGCGGCGGACCCGTGGCCCATGGCGATGGAGGAGTCCTGGTCGTCGGTGCGGGTGGACGGGATGGTGCACGCCACGTTCTGGGTGGCCGAGTGGCCGCGGGTGGAGGTGCGCAGCGACTTCCTGGCGCCGCTGCTCCTGAGCTCGGCCCGCGCCACGTTCTCCGTTGTCATGGAGCCACTTGGGGCAGATGCGGCACTGCGCAAGGTGGAGGCATCGCGCACGGCGGATCTGGCCGACAGCGAGCTGCGCCGGCGCGGCGGCTTCGTCTCGACGGCGCGCCACGCCCGCGAGTCGGAAGTGCTGGCCCGGCGCGAGGCCGAGTTGGCCGAGGGCCATGCGTCGTTCCGCTATTCGGGCTTCGTCACGGTGTCGGCACCGAGCGAGGAGGAGCTAGGGCCGGCGTGCGACGCGCTGGCCCACGGGGCGGGCCAGAGCCGGCTGGCGCTGCGTAGGTTGTACGGCGACCAGGTCTCGGCCTATACGTGCACCCTGCCGCTCTGTCGCGGGCTGCGGTGAGGCTTGGCGTCTCGAGGGATGGGAAGATCAGCCCGAAATGGCCACCACGGGGGCGTTGATGGGCTGGCCGCCCCTGCTCCCCAAGAAAGGTGGGCCGTTGGTGGTCGGGAAGGCAAAGACGCCGCCGTCGGCTGCCCCGAGGTAGTAGCCGTTGCTGACCAGGTCCATGCCGACGATCGGCTTGTTGAGTTTGATGGACCCTGTCGAGCCGTAGAAGGTCTCCGTGCTCGGGTAGCTGAAGATGCCGCCGTCGCTGGCCACCATGTAATAGCCCCCGTCGGAGGCGACGGCCATGCCGACGACCGGTTTGTTCAGCGCGACGGAGCCGGCCGAGCCTAGGAAGGGCGGGCCACCGACGGTCGGGAACGTGAAGATTCCGCCGTCGCTGGCAAACTCGTAGTAGCCGTTGCCGTTGGGGGTCGCGGCAGCATGGGACTTGAATGTGGCCGACGCCGAGCTGCGCCGGCGCGACTTCGTCTCGGCAGCGCGTCACGCCCGCGAATCAGAGGTGCTGGCCCCCCGCGAGGCCGAGCTGGTCGAGGGCCATGCGTCGTTCCGCTACCCGGGCTTCGTCACGGTGTCCGCACCGAGCGAGGAGGAGCCGGGGCAAGGCGTGCGACGCGCTGACCACGTGCATCCTGCCGTTGTGCCGCGGCCTGCGCTGACGGGTACCCCTACCATGGCGTGCCATGCCGCCCAGGCCCGGTGCCGTCGACGAGACATCCGCCGTGGCCGGTCCGGCGGGCGGGTGCGGCGGCCCCACCAACCTGGTCGTGCTGCTGCTCGACAGCCTGAACCGCCACATGCTCGGGTGCTACGGGGGGACCGAGTTCGAGACGCCCAACCTCGACCGCTTCGCCGCCGAGCGGGCCGTCCGCTTCACGTCGCATGTGACGGGCTCGCTGCCGTGCATGCCGGCGCGCCACGACATCTTGTGTGGTTCGCTCGACTTCCTGTGGCGGCCGTGGGGCTCCATCGAGGTGTGGGAGGAGCCGATCACGGCGCAGCTGCGGCGGGCCGGCGTGACCACCATGCTGGTGTCGGATCACCCGCACCTCTTCGAGACCGGGGGTGAGAACTACCACACCGACTTCTCGGCGTGGGACTACGTGCGCGGGCACGAGGGCGACCCGTGGCGCACCTACGGCGACCCGAGCCACATCGGCGCGCCCGCACTGCCGGCGCGGGGCGGCGGCTGGTTCTGGCGGGACCGGCTTGGTTGGGCGGGCGCACTCGACCGGCCCTACGACCGCTCGCGGACGTTCTTCCGCGAGGAGTTGGACTTCCCAGGGCCGCGGGTGATGCGCACGGCGGCCGACTGGCTGCGCCGGGGGGCGCCGGCGCCGGACGCCGGGGCGCCGCCCTTCCTGCTCTTCGTGGACGAGTTCGACCCTCACGAGCCGTTCGACACGCCGGCGCCGTGGGCGGGGCGTTACGACCCGGGCTGGGAGGGCGAGCTGCTGATCTGGCCGCCCTACGACGTCGGCGCGGTGGGGGCCGGGCGCCTGAGCGCCCGCGAGGGGCAGCAGCTGCGGGCCAATTACGGCGCCAAGCTGTCCATGATCGACCACTGGGTGGGCGAGGTGTTCTCGGCGTTGACGGAGCGGGGATTGTGGGAGTCGACGGCGGTGATCGTCTGCACGGACCATGGGCACTATTTGGGGGAGAAGGACATCTGGGGCAAGCCCGGCGTCATGCAGTACGAGACGCTGGGTCACATTCCGCTGCTGGTGTCGTGGCCGGGAGCGGGTCGCGGCACCCAATGTGGGGCGTTGACGACGAACGTCGACCTGCACGCCACCATCGCCGACGTGTTCGGGGTGGCGGCGTTTGGCGGGGTCGGTGGAGGAGGCGGGAGTGCGGGCGCGGGCCACGGTGTGTCCCTGTTGCCGCTCGTGCGCGGGGAGGCGCCGTCGGTCCGGGACTGGGCCGTCGGCGGCGTCTACGGGAACTGGGTGCAGGTCACCGACGGGCGTCATAAGTACGCCCGCGGGGCGGCCGGGTCGAACTTCCCGCTGTCGATGTGGTCGAACCGGTGGTCGACCATGCCGGTGCACGGCCTGGAGGACACGGTGCGGTTGCCGCCGCCCGACCGGCGGGCCCGTCTGGACTTCATGCCGGGGTCGGAGGTGCCGGTGATCCGCCAACCCTTCGAGCCGGGCGACCGCCTGCCCTACTGGGTGGGTGGCAACGTGGTCGACCGCCACTTCCTGTTCGACCTGGATTCGGACCCGGGCGAGGACGAGAACCTGGTGGGCACGCAGACGGAGGCCGACATGGTTGAGCTCTTGCGGGTGGCGTTGGCGGCGGTGGAGGCGCCGGCGGAGCAGCTGGAGCGATTGGGGATCTCTTGAATCACCCCCGTCAGTGTGCCAAGCCGAGCTGCTGCTGGGGCGCCTGGCGGGCGTAGAAGGCGGCCGTGCCCGCGACGATGGCCGCGGCGGCACCGAGCGACCACACTGCGCCGGCGTGCAGCACGAGCACGGCGCCGACCAGCGCCCCGACGAACATGCACACGACTGACGTGCTGCGCTGAACGACGTTGTCGTTGGCGCCGCCGGCGAACAACGAGTCGGAGGCCAGGCCGGTCAACGTGGTGGTGAGGACGCTCGTCGTCATATCGGGGACGCCCATGCGCCGCACCGCGGTGTAGCGCACTCCGAGCGAGAACGCCAGCAGTGCAAGGACGGTGAAGCGTGGCCACCCGACACCGACTTCGGAAACGGCGGCGGCCACGACAGCGGCGACGCCCACGAACACGGTCTCGAGGACCATGGCCATCAGCAACAGCGTCCGGTGCGACTCGACCTGCCGGGCCATGCGGCCACCGACCACGGCACCGGCCAGGAAGCTGCCCAGCGCGGCGAGGCTGGCCGTGAAGGAGAAGCCGGGCGCTCCGGCAGCGGCGAACCCGATCAGGATGACGTTGCCGGTCATGTTGTTGGTGAAGACGTGACCGAGGCCGAGGAAGCTGACGGCATCGAGCATGCCGCCCGTCACCGTGAGGGCGGCCAGGGTCACCACGAGGGACTGGGGCGGCCGTTCGGTCTCGCTCATGAGGGCTCCACCTTCCCCGCGACCGACGACGGTCCCGGTCACCGTCAAGGTAACGGAGGCGTGTCGGCGCGCCGGTGATCGGAGGCGCGTCGGCGACCGACCGTTCACCGTCCATGAGGGAGCGACAACCACGGATGCCGGCGCACCAGGTCACGACGCGGAACCTGGGGGCGGCCTACCCGTTCATCGCCGAGGCGGGCCTGGGCCAGCGCGGCGTGGTGATCGGTGACGATCTGCTGGGCGGCTCGTTCGTGTTCGATCCCTTCGAGCTCTACGCGTCGGGCACCGTGTCCAACCCGAACATGGTGGTGTTCGGCCAGATCGGCCGGGGCAAGAGCGCGTTCGTCAAGACCTTTCTGTGGCGCCAAGCCGTCTTCGGGCGCCGCGCCTGGGTGGTCGACCCCAAGGGCGAGTACGGCGACCTGGCCGCCGCCTGGGGCGTGCGGCCGGTGGCGCTGCGACCCGGAGGCGCGGTACGGCTGAACCCGCTCGATCCGGGGCCGGATGGGGACGGCGACGGCGGCGGGGGCGGGGGCCCCGACGGCGGCCAGGACGCTACGGCCCGGCGTCGGATGGAGCTGTTGTCGTCGCTGGCCAGCGCCTGTCTCGGTCGGAACCTGGTGCCGCGCGAGCGCGCCGCACTCGGGGTAGCGCTCGTCGACGCCTGCCGCGACCAGACCGTGCCGACCGTCCCCATGGTGGTCGAGGCCCTGCTCTCCCCGAGCGCCGACGCGGCCCGCTCGTTGCGCACCGAGCTGCGCGACCTGCTCGAGGACGGGCGTGACGTGGCGCTCGAGCTGCGACGACTGGTGCACGGTGACCTGTGGGGCATGTTCGACGGGCCGACCACGCCCGGGCTCGACCTGTCGGCGCCCCTGGTGGTGCTCGACCTGTCCGCGCTGTATTCGTCCACCGCGCTCGGGGTGTTGATGGCGTGCGCGACCGCCTGGCTACAGGCCGCCCTGGCCCGCACCGCCGTCGCCGGTGGTGGTGATGGTGGTCCGGTGACGAGTGGGCGGGGCCGGTTCTTCCTGGTGGTCGACGAGGCCTGGGCCATCCTCTCCAATCTGGGCGTGGCCCGCTGGCTGCAGTCGTCGTGGAAGCTCTCCCGCGCCTTCGGCGTCTCCAACGTCGCCGTCCTGCACCGGGTCTCGGACCTGCGCTCGGTCGGGGCGTCGGACTCCGAGCAGGTGGCGCTGGCCCAGGGCCTGCTGGCCGACTCCGAGACGCGGGTGGTCTACGCACAGGCACCGGGCGAGCTGGAGGCAGCGTCGGAGCTCCTGTCCCTGTCGGCGACGGAGACCGAGCTGCTGCCGCAGCTCCGGCGGGGGGTCGCGCTATGGAAGGTGGGTCAGCGCTCCTTCCTGGTGCAGCACCGGCTCAGCGCGATCGAGCGCCGGATCGTCGACACCGACGCGGCCATGGCGGGCGGCGAGGCGCGGTGAGCGGCGTCGCCGCGGTCGTGCTGCCGCTGGCGCTGGGCGGCGCGCTCGTGGCCGGGATCTCGTACCGGGACGGGTCGCAGCTGCTGCAGCGGCGCAGCGGTCCGGGGGGCGCCCGCCGGGGCGCCCGCTGGGGTCGGCGACGTGACCTGCGAACCTTGCTGGTCGGGGCGCGCACCCCGCCGGTGGGCCGTCTGCTCCTGGGTGTCCTGCCGGGCCTGACCCGCAGCGCCGGTGTCGCCGCCGAGCCGGCGCAGTCGCTGGTGGTGGTCGGCCCGACCCAGAGCGGAAAGACGACGAGCCTGGCCGTTCCGGCCATCCTCGGGTGGCGCGGCCCGGTGGTGGCGGCGAGCGTGAAGAGTGACCTGCTGCGCGACACCGTGGCGGCCTGCCAGCGCCGGGGCCAGGTCTGGTGCGTCGACCCCACCGGCTGCACGGGCGCACCGGCGAGCTCGTGGTCGCCGCTGCCCGGGTGCACCGACTGGCGCCATGCCTGCCGCGTGGCCGCAGACCTCTGCGACACGGCGAAGGTGGACGGCACGACTGCGGACGGCGATTTCTGGTACGCCACGGCGGCCAAGCTGCTGGCCCCGCTGCTGCTCGCCGCGGCGCGCGACCACCGGACCCTGGCCGACGTCGTTCGCTGGGTCGACACGCAGGAGGTGAGCGAGGTGGCGACGATTCTGGAGGAGGGGGCGCCGGCCGAGGCATTGGACGCGGCGCGGGCCACCTGGTGCCGCGACGAGCGCACGCGCAGCTCGGTGTACACCACGGCGGAGACGGTGCTGGCGCCTTTCGCCCACGCACCGGTCCGGTCAGCCGTGGGCGCCCCGTTCGAGCCGCGGCAGCTGCTGGGCGGACCGCACACGCTTTACCTGTGCGCCCCGGCGCACGACCAGCGGCGGCTGCGCGGGTACTTCACCGCACTGACCCAGCAGGTCCTGTCGTACGCGTTCGACAGGGCGACGAGGGCCGGCCGGCCGCTCGACCCCCCGCTGCTGGTGGTGCTCGACGAGGCGGCCCACATCGCGCCGTTGCCCGAGCTCGACGGGCTGGCCGCCACATGCGCGTCGCACGGGATCCAGATCGTGACGGTGTGGCAAGACCTGGCTCAGGTCAAGGGTCGATACGGCGCCCGGGCACCGACCGTCATCAACAACCATCGAGCCAAGCTGTTCCTGCCTGGCATCGCCGACCCCGACACGCTCGAGTACGCCAGCCGACTGATCGGGGACGAGGAGGTCACGCTGCCCTCGGTGACCCGTGACCCGAGGGGTGCCCTATCGACAACTTCCTCCACCGGGCCGCGGCGCCTGCTGCCGCCCGAGGAGCTCCGCTGCTTGCCGCGTGGCCGGGCCGTGCTCGTCTACGGCACCTTGCCGCCAGTGAAGGTGCAGTTGCGACCGTGGTGGACGACGTACGGGGCGTTGAGGTCACGCCGAATGACCGTCGGTGACGCTCCCGTCGGCTCGGGCGCGGGCTGACACGGCCCGCTCTGTGCACAGGTCTCGCTCGACGGTGTTGCCGGACAGCGCCGCCGCCCGGTCGAACTCCTCCGCCGCCTCTGCGTAGCGCCCAAGCTGGTCGAGGAGGTCCCCGCGTACGCTGTAGAGCAGGTGGTAGCGCTCGAGTGTCCGTGTCTGGATGAGGGCGTCGACGAATCCGAGCGCGACGTCGGGGCCGTCCGTCATGGAAACGGCAACAGCGCGGTACGCAACGCGTCGACCAGGGCTTCCTGGGTCAGTTCCTCGGCCAGGTCGATGTCATTGAGCAAGCGGGCCAGGACGGCCACCACTCTGGGGAACTCGATCCGATAGGCGGCTTCGATGGCGGCGGTCGATTCGGTGGCCGTCACGCCACCGATTTAACCACCGGGCATGCTCAGGTCACTCTGGTCCGAACACGGGCCGAATGCGCGACTCGCCCTCGCCCAGGATGTTGAGGAAGCGCTTGGACCACTCGACGGCTTCGGGCATGTCCCGGCACTCGATGAGCGCCCAGCCACCGACGATTTCCTTGGCCTCGGTGAATGGCCCGTCGACGACGCTGAACTCGCCATCCTTCAGACTGATCTTGACGCCCATGGCCGTCGGCGCGATCCCACCCGTTGCAACAATGACGCCCGCCTTGGTCGCCTCCTCGACGAACTTGCCCATCTCCTCGTAGACCTCGGGTGAGTGGGGCTCGGTCGGCATGGCCGACTCGTCGCCGAGCGTGTACGCAAGGAACCGCATTGTGGTCTCCGTTCCGTTCCCTTTGAGGCGCCTCTCGCCTCACTCTGACAGAGCGTCGAACGGAATACGCCAAAATCGACAACCTGCGGAGGAAAACTGTTTTTGAAGGAGCCAGTCCCTAATGTCTAGTCGGCGCGCTGCGTCGTCACCCGCACCCACAGCGGCGAGGGGCGCGAGGTCATGACCCGGCCACTCGGGCCGACGAAGGTGAGCTCCTTGTTGGCGTCGCCGCACATGGTCCAGACCTTTCGATGCACCAGGCCATGGTGAAAAGCGCACAAGAGGGCCAAATTGTCGAGGTCGGTGAGACCGCCCTCGGCTTTCCACAGCGTGATGTGATGGGGAATGGCGAAGCGCACATGCGCGCACCCCGGGAAGCGACAACATCGGTCCCGGCGCCAGATCTCGCGGCGTTGCGTGGCGCTGGCCAGGCGTTTGGCCCTCCCCTCGTACATGGTGTGGCCTTCTTCGTCGTCGAGGGCGACGATGACGCGGGCCCCACAGAGGAGTTCTTGGGCCACCGTGGCGCTGATCAGGCCACCGCGCTCGAGCTCGCCGAAGAGGGCAGTCTCTGCGTCCTCGTCGCCCAGGGCCTCTAAGGGCACGTGGGCGACGACGGTGTAGGGCGAGAGGGTGCCCGCACGCCCCGGCGTGCTCCCCGAGCGCACCAGTGACACCAAGGCGTCGGCCAGGCGCTGGTCATAGGGGGTCTCACCGTCGCTCGGCACCTCGGCCGCTCGGGCCTCTAGGGCGGTGCGCACCTCGGCGAAGAGCGCTTCGGGCAACTGGGCCGTCATGGTGTGCAAGGTCTCGTTGAGGCGCAGCGAACGCCGCTCGTGGCTCTTTGCGTCGTCGGCGGCCCTCGGCGGACGCGCCGAGCGGGCCAGCTCGACCAGCTGGCGCACCGAGAGCTCTTTGGCCCTCTCGGCCAGGGTCTCGTCGCTCCGGGCGGTGGCCAGGCCGGCCACGGCGCGCACCTTGTCGAAGGGGAGCGTCCCCTCACACAGGGCGGCGGCCAGATGGGGGAGCTCAGAGAGGCTTTGGCCCACCTGGGCGTAGGCCCGGGCTGTGGGCACCGACATGCCGGTGCGTTCGACCATCCAGGTCTCGATGGAGGTGGCGCCGTCGGAACGGAACCCCTGGCGCCGGGCCAGCTCGGCGGTCAGCAGGACGAAGCGGCCCGTCTCGGCCGTCATGCGACAGAACGAGGCGGCGGCCTCCGCCTTGATCTCCTCGTCGGAGAGCGTGGCCACTGCGGCTGCGTCGGCGGCGGCGGTGTCGGCGGCATCGGTGGCGGTCGCGGTGGCGGTGGCTATTGGGCCCATCGGCGGGTGAACGGTCGCCGGGACGGAGGGTGTGGCGATCTTTTGATCAGGCCACGACACCTGTGACCATCGAGTTGATCCGCCTGAGCCGGCCGCATCGATCCAGCGCCTGGTGTCCACGGAGCGGCGTCAGATCGACGTCGATGTGCTGCGCCCCCACGAGGGCATCGCCGCCGCCGAGCGGTCGGGCGACCGCCCGGGCGATACGGATGCTTGCTCGAGCGATTTCACGAGATCGGGGTCGGGCAACGGGGGACGGCGCCCGGTGACTGAGCGCTTACGCGGAGTGTCCGTTCCGCCTGCACAATTCTTCGGGTCTTCTTATCGATTCCTATCAGTTCCCCAACATCTGCTGGCGATAGTTAGTTATATGGCACTTCTTCGAGGAGGCACGGTCGCCGCCGGCATTTTGTGCGCTATCGCCGGAACCATCGCCCTTTGGTGCGGTCCCCTGGCCTCCGCCACCGGGGCGCTGCATTCGGGCACTCAGAGCACCGTGCATCCGGTGGCGGTGACCCACTCCGACCGGTAGCCGGGCTCAGCTGGTCTCGAGCGTCTGGCCCGTGGCCGCCGTGGTCTCGGGGTGCCCTTCCTGCCGGTAGCCGGTCGCCCGAGCCGCCGCGAACTGGCTCCCGTATCCCTTTTACCCATCCCCTTTTCCCCTGAGCCGGTACGGTGCGGACCATTCCGGGGACGAAAGGGTGTGACCTGATGAGCGAAACGGAGACGACGACCGAGCCGGTGCTGGTAACCGAGCGGCGCGGGGCGGTGATGGTGCTGAGGCTGAACCGGCCCGAGGCGCGCAACTCGCTGAATCCAGAGCTCTTGACCGCCATCGGTCTCGGCATGATTGAAGCTGAGAACGACCCCGACGTGCGGGCGGTCGTGCTGACCGGGAGCGGAGACAAGGCATTCTGCGCCGGCATGGACCTGCGCGCCTTCGCCGAAGGCGGCACCGTGGGCGGCAGTAGGCAGGGGATGGAGGGTTTCGTGCGCTTCACCAGCGGCGAGATCGGGGTGCCCATCGTCGGCGCAGCGAATGCCACGGCAGTAGCAGGCGGCTTCGAGTTGCTGCTGGGCTGCGACGTCGTGGTCGCCTCGGAGACGGCGAAGTTCGGGCTGCCCGAGGTCAAGCGGGGGCTCTTCGCCGCCGGAGGGGGGGTCTTCATCAGCACGCGCATCCCGCTGGCGGTGGCGCTGGAGCTCACCTTGACGGGCGACCCCATCGATGCCGAACGGGCCCAGTCACTTGGCCTGATCAACCAGGTCGTGCCTCAGAGCGAGGTGCTCGACGCTGCCCTTGCCCTGGCCGAACGCATCGCCCGGAACGGTCCGCTGGCCCTCAAGGCCACCAAGGAGATGGTGCGCACGGCGTCGACCGACCTCGAGAAGGCGCGCACACTGGCGGCCGAGTGGCAGCCGAAGGTGTTCGGGTCGGAGGACGCCAAAGAA
>DATNLP010000565.1:0-2559 GCA_035602795.1 Acidimicrobiales bacterium
CGGTCGTCTCCGTCGTGCTCCAGCCGGCCGAAGCGTTAGAGATGGTCAGCGTGTACTGCTGGGCCGCACCCGCGACGCAGCCGGACTGCCAACCCGACCCGTTCCAATAGTTGACCGAGTTGACGGTCACCTGGAAGTGACCGGTGAGATTGGAGAAGCTTGGCGTGAAGTTATCGGGACAGGAGAATGGGTCGTTCGACTGACCCGCCTGTTGCTGGACGTCCGCGATCGCCGCGTTGGTGGCGACCCTTTCGGAGGAATCGAGTGACGCTAGGTTTCGATGTTCGGCCGAAGAGGAGATAGCCGTGGCAAACCCTGCGAGCAGCGCCACCCCGGCAACGCCGAGGATGATGAGCGCGAGAAGGACTTCTACGAGCGTGTCTCCCCGCTCGGAGGACTGCCGCGCCATGGAGCTTCGACTCACGATCCACTGCTTGAGAGCGCGGACTGGAGAAGCGACCCGTCGCCTCATAGCAGCACACCAACGAAGATTGCCTGGTAGCCCCCGCCCTGCATCGTTATGGACATGCTTTGAGCCGCCGAGGAACCGGACGGCTCCGGGGCGGCCAACATCAAGGTGCCGGTCTTGTCCAATTGCGTATTCGCTTCACACCCTACCGACGTGGCACCCGTGGACCACAGCGTGTACGGCTGAGTTTGAGTGTCCGTGAGCGCTTTGTCGTTCACCGACAGTCCGCTCGTGGGAGATCCCACTGCGCTATCAGTCGGCGCAATGGGACCCGAGTAAGTGAAGAGGCCGTTGTTGCTCGGATCGACGGTGTCGTAGCACGAATTGCCGTAGAGGGACGTGGTGCTATTGGGAAGGATCTTCCAGTCAATGGTGGACGTGGGCGTGGTGTTCGTGTAGATGTTCCACTCGCCACCGTCGGTCGACTCGGCGTCTCCGGCCACGAGGGTCCAACCGGTAGCCGCCTCGCCTTCCGCGTTCGTCACCTGGATGCCCGTGAACTTGAGCGTCGTCAACGCATTGCTCGCGCCCCCAAATGTGCAACCGTTGGTGCTGCAAGGCCTTTGCGATATCGCCGGCTCCCCCACGATGCCTTGGTAGAACCCGTTGGTGCCGAGATAGGGCTCGCTGTTACTTCCAGCGGCAACGTTGTAGTAGGTGGGAATACCTTGAGGCGCCACCGTTTGGTTTTGTGCGCCTGTGGGACTCACGCTGAGGCAGAAGTTGAGGAAGTCGGACGAATCGGCAATCCCGAACGTCATGGGTGTACAAGTGGCGGACGGGTTGCTAAACGTCGACGCGTAGTTCGCGAAGTCAGCAAAGCAGAGAATGCTGGCGTAGGGGCCCGTACCCGCGTTGGCGAGGTTGCATCCTTGGTCGGCCGAGGTCGGCTGTATCTGTGACGCCGAACCGGTGGACGCCGCGGCGCTCGGGGCTCCGCTCAGCGCGTAGGAGTACCCGCTCCCTGGAGCATTGACATTGAGGGTGACGCCGAAGAGGCCCTGCGTCGCCGTCCAGCCCTGGTTCGTCTGGGAACTGAACGAAGTCGGGTCGAGGGCGACGGTCGGATTACCGACATCGCGCCCGATGGTGTTCGAAGACGTGGGAGTGGC
Organism: Acidimicrobiales bacterium; assembly: GCA_035602795.1. Lineage (GTDB taxonomy): Bacteria > Actinomycetota > Acidimicrobiia > Acidimicrobiales > RAAP-2 > Bog-473. Next base: position 1,582 of record DATNLP010000565.1, read on the forward strand.
CGAAGCCCCCGAACTGCACACATTGCGGACCAAGGAGGTCGTGGTGCCGGTCGTGGTCTGCACGTAGGAGACGACGGTCTCGTACGTCGAGGTCGTGGTGTTCAGATCCCACTCCAGGCCGAGCAGCTGCTGCCCGGTCGATCCGCAGGCGGGATTGTTCGTGGTCTCGATCTGTTGGGCGCTCTGCACGTCCTTGTTGAAGTAGGCGGAGCTGATGAGTTCGTCGTTGGAGTCCCCGACACGATTCGAGACGCCGTCCTGGAGGTTGAATACCGAGAGGAGCGCTACGGAGATCCCACCGATGACGATCGGAAGGATGGCCACGACGGTAATGAGCTCGATCAGCGTGAAGCCGGACTCGGACCCGCGGCGCCGGTGCAAGGCGCCACGCAGCCAGTTCCTGGTAGCCCGACGGGCGCGACGAAGGAGGGTGCGGTCAGCCCCCAATGTCACAGCTTCGCCAAAACGCTGCATCGCCAAATTCGCCTTACTCTTGTTTGAGCAGACCGCCTCCGCCCGATTTCCCCGGAGCCACCCGGAGAGATCGTTGCAAAATTGGTCCGACGCCCCTGATACAAAAACGGCACCTGTTTCCTTTTCGGAACGTTTCGGTGCAGACCTGACTAGATGTCCGATTCGCGGCAAACCCTGGCTCGGACGGTGTGCTGAAAGATCGCAGCCTGCAAACCACTACAACGAGACAACACAAAGGTCGGCCGTTTTAGGGGCGGGCTTTACCTTCTAGACCAACTTTCACCCAAATGCTGCCCGCAAGGGCTGCTCGGGGAGTCAGCGGTCGGCGAAGTCCACCACGACCGGGGCGTGATCGGACGGCTTCTGTCCTTTTCTGGCGTCACGGTCACGGAACGCCCCAGTGGCGCGCTGCACCAGGTCGTCGCTCACCAACACGAGGTCGATGCGAAGCCCCCGACCTTCGTGGAAATCGCCCGCCCGGTAGTCCCACCACGTGAACGTGCC
>DATNLP010000584.1:0-13699 GCA_035602795.1 Acidimicrobiales bacterium
GGGCGTGCCATGACCAACTCCTGCGGGGCCTGCGGCGTGGCTGTCGCCGGTGAGTGCGTGCTCGACCAGGACCGCGTTGTCCCTGGTCGGCGACGGGCGGCCCCACGTCTCATAGGCGACCGTGATGGGACCGATCGAGTCGTTTCCCTCGAGCTTCAGTGACTCGTCGGCAAACAGGGTCACGAACTGGCGCTGCCCCGGGTCGTCTCCAGGCCACCAGACGCCACCCGTCGCGGCTGGCCGGGCACTTGCGGCGCTCATCGCGGGCGCCCCGGGGAGCCGAACTTCGTTCCACCTAGCCCGGCGGGGGCCCCCGAGGGCTTCAGCAGCATGTGACCATCGACTCATTAGATCAGAAAGCCGACCTCAAAGGTCGGGAATCCATGGTAGCTTCACCATCCCGGCCCAGCTGGGTTCGAATTGTCGGTTATGACCTGACCCGGAGGTGACAGATGACCAGCACAGCTACTCCCGTTGACAACGGGGTCAACGTCGAGTTTCTCCTAACCGCTCGCAACATGGTCGCGGAGCAACCAGAAGGCGCCAATTTCAAGTGGCGCGCCAGCAACCAGTGGGTGAAGGGCACCCACAGCCGGAGCACCGTTTCCGGTTTCTTCGGACTCGGTGACGAACAGAAGCACCGTACCGAGTTCGTCTTCGACGGCGATCACCCCGAGTTGTTCTCCTCCCAGGACGAGGGGCCGACACCCGTCGAGCTGCTCTTGGTCAGCTTGGCCAGTTGCCTCACCGCAGGGGTTGCGGCGGTGGCCCAGAACCGTGAGATCCAACTTCGGTCCGTCACCGCGACACTCGAGGGTGATATGGACGTCCGGGGCATCCTGGGCGCGGACCCGGAGGTGCGCAACGGGTTCAGCGAGATCAGAGTGAGCTACAAGATCGACGCCGACGCCTCTCCTGACGACATCAAGGCATTGGTGGCCCAGTCGCAGAAGCGGTCTGCCGTCTACGACATCGTCACCAACCCGACGAGCATTACCGTCGAGGTCGAGTGACCGTCATCACCTGACGGCACACAAAAATCGGGATGCAGCGGATCGCTGCCGTCGTCATCGGCGCGGGGCAGACAGGCCTCGCTATGAGCCGGCATCTGAGCGAACGGTCGATCGAGCACGTCCTGCTCGAGCGGGGTGAGGTTGCCAACTCCTGGCGTAATGAACGGTGGGACTCGCTCCGGTTGCTGACCCCCAACTGGTTGAACCGGCTCCCCGGTTATGGCTACCCGGGTGACGATCCCGACGGATACATGACGATGCCCGAGATCGTCGACCACATCGCTACCTACGCCGACACGATCGACGCGCCGGTGGAGTCGCACACCGAGGTCACCTCCGTCCAGACGGCTGACGACGGCTTTCGGATCCTCACGACCGACTCCGAGTGGTCTGCCCGAGCGGTTGTGATCGCCAGTGGGCCATACCACCGCCCTCACGTGCCGGCCTTCGCCGATGCCATCCCGTCGACCGTTCGCTGCTTGGCCGCAACCGACTATCGCAACCCCGACCAACTCGAAGCAGGTGACGTGATGGTCGTGGGAGCGGCGTCTACGGGTGTCCAGTTGGCCGAAGAGATTCACCGGTCCGGTCGCCCGGTCACCCTGGCCGTCGGCGGTCACGTCCGTATGCCCAGGGTCTACCGAGGCATGGACATCATGTGGTGGCTTGACGCCGCCGGCGTCCTCGACGAACGCTACGACGAGGTGGATGACATCGTCCGCGCCCGTCATGTGTCCTCCTTCCAGTTAGTGGGATCCCCGGCCAGATCGACAGTCGACCTCAACTCTCTCCAACAAATCGGAGTGCGGTTGGTCGGCCGTCTGGCCGGCATCACCGACGAGGGGACCGTCCAGTTCTCTGGATCACTGCCCAACCAGTGTGCGCTCGCCGATCTCAAGCTCGGCCGCCTGCTCGACGCTCTCGACGATTGGGCCATCGAACACCCCTCCGACACCGAGACCGATCGGCCCGAGAGGTTCCCGCCGACCAACGTCCCGGTCGATTCGCCCCTTCTGCTTCCGCTTCGTACGGGCGGCATCAAGACGATCCTCTGGGCGACCGGCTATCGGCCGGAGTATCCCTGGCTTCACATTCCGGTCCTGGACGCCAAAGGTGCGGTCCGCCACGTTGGTGGCGTCACTCGCGTGCCGGGTCTGTACGTCATGGGTACCACCTTCTTGCGCCGGAGGAAGTCAACCTTGATCGTCGGCGCCGACGACGACGCGCGCGAACTCAGTACCCACCTCTGCGAATACCTGGGTCAGCCGGCGAGGATCGCATGACGAGCCCTCGCAGCCGACGAAGTCTGTCGTGAGGTCCCGGTAGCATTCCGATGGTGGAGGATCACAAGTGGGGCTTTCGTACCAGGGCCGTCCACGCCGGTAACCGGCCTGACGCCGCCACGGGAGCCCGCGCCGTTCCGATTTACCAGACCACCGCTTTCGTGTTCGAGGACGCCGCCGACGCCGCCGACCTGTTCGCCTTGCAGAAGTACGGGAACATCTACACCCGGATCGCCAATCCGACCGTGGCCGCCTTCGAAGAGCGCATGGCGAGTCTCGAAGGCGGTATCGGAGCGATCGCCGCCTCGAGCGGCCAGGCGGCCGAGATGCTGCTCTTCACTGCTTTGGCTGGCGCCGGTGATCACATCGTGGCGAGTGCAGCCCTCTACGGCGGCACCCACACGTTGCTCGACGTATCGCTACGACGCCTCGGCATCGAGACCACCTTTGTCGCACCGGACGATCCAGCGGGGTTCGTGGCGGCCGCCCGACCCGGGACCAAGGCCTTCTATACCGAGATCGTCGCGAATCCCTCGGGCGTGGTCGCAGACGTGGAGGCTCTGGCTGACGGCGCGCGCTCTGTGGGCGTCCCGCTGGTCGTGGATTCGACCATCGCCACTCCGTACCTCTGCCGCCCCTTTGAATATGGCGCCGACGTGGTCGTGCACTCGGCCACCAAATTCATCGGCGGGCATGGCACTTCCATGGGGGGAGTGGTCGTCGAGAGTGGACGATTCGACTGGGCGAATGGGCGCTTTCCGCGAATGACGGAGCCAGTGCCCAGTTACGGCGGCCTGCGCTACTGGGACAATTTCGCAGAGTACGGCTTCTGCACGCAGCTACGGGTTGAACAGCTGCGTGATTTTGGCCCTTCGCTGGCACCCTTCAATGCGTTCCTCCTCCTGCAGGGACTGGAGACCTTGTCGCTGCGGATGGACGCTCACGTTGCCAATGCCTTAGGGCTCGCCGAGTACCTTTCCGGCCATCCTGCCGTGGCGTGGGTCTCCTACGCCGGCTTGAGCACCTCGCCCTTTCACACCCTGGCCCGGAAGTACCTGCCGTGCGGCCCGGGTGCGGTGTTTTCGTTCGGCGTCAAGGGCGGGCGGGAGTCCGGCCAGGCATTCGTGGAAGCCACGGAGCTGGCCAGCCACTTGGCCAACATTGGCGACACCCGGACCCTTGTGATCCACCCAGCCTCCACGACCCATCGACAGCTTTCCGACGAAGCACTGGCCGCGGCCGGAGTTGCTATAGATCTGGTTCGGGTCTCGGTCGGCATCGAGGATCTCGACGACATTCTCTGGGACTTCGACCGAGCTCTGACGATCGCATCGAAGGCGGTCTCGTGACGGCTGCCCTGCGGACCGAGCAGCACGACCCCGCCGCGACGGCATGGCGGCCTCCGACGGCAAGGGAGCGGTTGCATATTCTCAATCGGAGTCGAACGGTCGCGATCGTCGGTGCCTCGGCCAATCCGGCGCGGGCCAGTCATTTCGTCGCTACCTACCTGCTCAGTTCGAGCACGGATTTCACCGTGTGGTTCGTCAACCCGAGGGAGTCGTCGATCCTTGGCCGTCAGGTCTACCCGGCGCTCGACCAACTCCCCGGGGCCCCGGACATTGTGGTCGCCTTCCGCCGAGTGGAGGAGCTCGCAGGAGTAGCGGCCGATGCCGTCGCAGTCAGCGCTGCCACGTTCTGGGCCCAGCTCGGACTCTGGAGCGACGAGGCGGCGGAACTGGCTCACGAAGCCGGGCTCTCGGTCGTGATGAATCGTTGCATCAAGATCGAGCACGCCCGTTTCGCGGGTGGCTTGCACCTGGCCGGTTTCGACACAGGGGTCATCAGCTCCAAGCGGCCCGCCCGCCCAACTCCGTCTGCTCGGGAGTGACCATGTCGGACTCTGATGCAGGCACCCCGCAGTGGAGGTTGGTCGACGAAGGATGGGGCCGCAAGGCGGTCGACTTCGCGACTCTGAGTGAGCCCAACAACTGCCGCGAGTACCTGTACGTCCACCACCAGCTCGAGGTCGACGCCGGTGACCGGCTGCTCGACGTCGCGTGTGGCTCGGGGCTCTCGCTCGAGCTGGCCCGGCTGCGCGGCGCCGACTGTGCCGGCATCGATGCCTCGGCCAGATTGGTGTCGGTGGCGCGCTTCCGCAACCCGGACAGCGACATCCGGGTCGGGGACATGAACGACCTCCCGTGGGACGACGCAACTTTCCAGGTCGCGACCAGCTGCCGCGGGATCTGGGGCACGACTCCTGACGCGGTGACCGAGATCCATAGAGTCCTTGTCCCGGGCGGCCGGCTCGGATTGACGGTCTGGGGACATCTGAAAGTGTCGCCGGGCGCCTGGGCGCTGGCTCCTTTTCGCCTGGCGGCCGAGGTGAAGGTCGAGAACCAGGCGGCCATGGTGTCGCTTGGTCGGCCCGGTGCCGGTGAGGAGCTACTCGAGTCGAGCGGGTTCGTCGATGTCCGCCGAGTCGAGGTTCCGATGGCATGGGAGTTCCCCGACCCGGACGTGTTCGCACGTGCGTTGGCGTCGACGGGGCCTGCGTATGAAGCAATCCAGAACGTCGGCGAGGAGGCGTTCTACAGTGCCGCCATCGAGCTGGCCCGCGAGCACGTGCTCGAGGGGCTGCCTCTCCGGGCAGAGCTCAACGTCGTGGGCTATCTGGCCCGAAAGCCTGTGTGACGAGCCGAACCAATCCTCCCTCGACGCCTTTGCCGCACCCCGAACCGATCGAACCGTCGGGTACGTCGATTCATGACGATTGAGGTGGCGAAATGACCGCGTGGGCGACGTGGGCCGAAGTAGGCACCGCGCTGGGCACGCTCGTCCTCGCCGGCGCCACCTTTTCGTCGGTGCGCGCGTCGTCGAGAACGGCACGGATCGCCGAGCGTGCACTCCTGGCGTCGCAGCGCCCCGTTCTCGCCCCGTCCGGGCCGGATGACCCGGCAGCCCAGGTGCAGTTCGCGGACGGAAGGGTCTTTTCTCTCGAGCCCGGACGGCCGCTCGTCGAGCGATCCGGTCGGACCATTTACCTCGCCATCCCGCTGTGCAATCTCGGAGCGGGCATCGCCGTGCTCCGCGCCTACCACCTTCAAGCCGATCCAGCCCGGGAAGTGGCGGAGGACCCCCAAGGGGCTGCCCGGCACCGTCGGGGCGACAAGCCGCCACCGGTGTCGTCGTTTGCGCCACAGCAGCGAGATCTCTTGATCAGCACCGGTCGGGTCGGGTTCTGGCAGGCCGCCCTGCGCGACCCCAGTACGCCCCTGCACAAGGCCGTTGCCGAGGCGGTCGACCCTGCGGGGCGCATCAGTGTCGACGTGCTCTACGGCGACCATGAGGGAGGCCAGCCGACCATTACCCGGCTCGTCATGCTCCATGACGAGGGTGGAGCGTGGCGCTGCGACGCCACTCGCCACTGGAGCCTTGGACTTGTCACAGACGATTTGCGCGACCTCGGGTTCACCTGACGTCGATTCCTCTCGGGCCTACGTGAACGGTCGGACGGTGTCGATCGAGCGGCGGGTATGGCCGGACCGCCCTTTCCTGCATTCGACCTTCGATGTGCGGAGAGTTGGCCTCCCGCGCTCGCCCCCGTCCACGGGTATACCTTGAGTCGACCTCGGGCGTGAAGGGACGGCACGTTGGGCGATCTGCACGATCCGGCCTGGTATTTGGGCGACGATGTCCATCAGACCTTCGCAGAACTGCGGAGAAGCGACCCTGTCCATTGGCAGGACATGGCAGAGGAGCCGGGCTATTGGGCCGTGGTGCGGCACGCCGACGTGGCGCACGTGTCCCGGCACCCCGAACTCTTCTCGAGCTGGCTGGGCGGAGTCCTGCTGGAAGATCCGGACCCGGCCGTGCTCGAAGAGACGCGTCACATGCTCCTCGTGATGGACCCACCTCGACACACGGCGTACCGCCAGCCGTTAGCGCCGCACTTCGGCCGCCGGGTGATCGGCCGCATGGAATCGCAGATTCGGAGCCGCTGTCGGGACGTGCTTGCGGCCGCAGCCGACCAGGGCGAGGTGGATTTCTGCCACGACGTCGCCGGTCCGCTCGCGTCAGAGACCATCGCTGAGATCATGGGTCTACCCCACGAGGACACGCCCATGATCCGGCGCTGGGCGGAGATCGCGCTCGGCGGTCAGGACCAGGAGATCGTTGCCTCCTACCCGGGCAACGCGGCGATCGACATGGTCGTCTACGCCATCGCGTGGGCCGCACAGCGACGAGCCATGCCCCGGCAGGAGGACGTCACCTCCCTGTTGCTCGAGTCGACGTTCCAGAACGGCGAGCCGATGAGCGATGTGGAGTTCGGGTCGTTCTTCTTTCAGCTCGTCACCGCGGGGAATGACACCACCAGGACCCTCATCTCCTCTGGTACCGAGCAGCTCATTCGGCACCCCGAGCACGTGGCGGCCATGCGGGAGGACGCCGGGTTGGTGCCCTCGGCCGTCGAGGAGATGCTGCGGTGCTGCAACCCTGTCCACTACATGCGACGGACCGCAACGGTTGATACGGAGCTGCGCGGAAAGCAGATCAGGGCGGGCGACAAGGTCGCCGTGTACTACACGTCCGCCAATCGCGACGAGGCGGTCTTCTCCGATCCCCAGGTCTTCGACGTCCGTCGGACTCCGAATGCGCATCTCAGCTTCGGCATCGGTTTGCATTTTTGCCTTGGTGCGCACGTGGCTCGCCTCCAGGCGCGGGTATTTTTCGAGGAGCTCCTGTCGGGCTTTTCCACCATCGAGCTGAGCGACACCCCCACGAAGGTGCGGTCGAACTTGACCAACGGCTATCGCCGGTTGCCGGTTCGGCTTGGCCCGTGACGGGAGAAGGAGACGAAGTGCCTTCGAGACGGGAGAGGACGCACATGAACCTGGAGATGCTGACCGTGGGCACTGCCGCCTCGGAGCGCTTCTGAGGTGCGGGCCTGGCAAGTGACCAGCTATGGGCGGCCAACAGAAGCCCTCGAGCTGCTCGAGACGGCTGATCCCATTCCGGAGGCGGGTGAGGTCCTGGTGCGGACGACCGCCAGCGTCCTTAATTTCAACGAGGTCGACGCGTGCCATGGGCGCTATCTCACGGTCAATCCGCCGCTTCCCTACACGCTCGGGATGGAGTGTGTGGGCGAGGTCGTGGACGCCGGGTCGGCGGCGGAGTCCTGGATCGGACGCAGAGTCATCGCGAGCGCCCGAGGGGCCACCGGCGCCCACGCCGACCTGGTGGCTTGCCCGACCACCATGGTGTTCGAGGCGCCGGAACGGTTGGGGGACGTCGAGGCCGCGGCTTTCCTCTACCCGTTCCATCTGGCGCACCTCGCGCTCCACGAGCGGGGTCACCTGCGTGCCGGCGAAACCGTCCTGATCCACGCCGCCGCTGGCGGTATTGGCTCCGCTGCCGTGCAGTTGGCAATCGTCGCCGGGGCTCGGGTCATCGCGACGGTCGGCGACGACGACAAGGCCTCGTTCGTAAGGGGGTTGGGGGCCGACGTGGTGGTCAACTACCGAACCGATGACTTCGTCGCACGCGTCCTCGAGGTGACTGCGGGCGCCGGCGTCGAGTTGTGCTTCGACGGGGTGGGCGGTGAGACGACGATGCAGTCACTGCGGTGCCTCGGCCGAGGAGGGCGGCACCTGGTGGTCGGGTTCGCCAGCGGTATCGAGGCCGAGGAGATCCCGATGGTGTCGGGGCGAGCCCTCTGCTTCGGCAACTTCGACATCGTCGGTGTCATCCTGGCCTATGTGGATGCGGCCGCGGTCCCCTACGTGAGCAGTTTTGTCCCAGTCCCGGTTCCGCGGTTCAACCCTCCGACGACCGACGTGGGCATGCGGGTCCAGGCCCACCTGCTCGAGCTCCTGACCGTGGGTGCCATCCGTCCGATCGTGGGTCGGACGGTCGCCTTCGACGGGCTGGCGCAGGCCCTCGACGACATGGCGTCGCGCGCCACGATGGGACGCACCGTCGTCACGCGATGAGCTCCACCGACCTTGCGTCGACTGAAGGCGGCGCCCCCGGCAGGACTCGAGCCTGCGCCACCTGCTCTGGAGGCCCCTCTGGATTGTCTGCCCGGGTCCGCGGTGACGTCGAGGCTTCGAGCTGGCGCTCTAGTACCGGCCGGAGTATTCGACAGCCTTCAGCCGCTTCCGCGGTCCGGCCAGGTAGAAGACGGAGACAATCGCTCCGAACGCTCCGAACAGGAACCACCCGGCAACCATGCCGGCGATCCAAAGTGCCTTCCATTTCCGGGCCAGCACCATGGCGGGACGTCTGGCGACGTCGACGATCGCCCAAATGACTACAGCGAGTGACGCAAGATTGATGATGTCCAACAGCACGCTGCCCATGTTTCCTCTTTTCGGCGAAGCGCGGCCTGCTCTTGGGTCCGCGATCCACTTCGCTTCACAGGAGTTCTACCGTCCGAACCTTTGAGGATTATCAGAAGTCCGTAAGGGTCTCATCAGAAGGCGGAGCAACCCGCTCAGCCCGAGCGGGGCAGAGGCCAGGCCACCGTCAGTCGATGGCCGCACCGAGCCCGCGCGCCACGAAGGAAATCGCCGCCTCGACGAGATCGTCATCGGCGACATCGGGTTGGAGGACTCGGAGCTGCCCGATGCCGCGAAAGAGGATCTCGATCAGCCTCGCCGCCTGAACGGCTGACTCGAGGGGCTCAATGCCCTGGCGCTTCCTCTCCGCCTCGATGATCTCGGCGAGCGCTCGCACACCTTCGTCCTCGATGCGCATGAGCTCTTCTCGAGCGGCCGGGTTGCGTGCCGCATAGAGCCAGAACTCCTGGTAGAGCAATCCCATGTTCCGGGTGCGACGGGTCTCGTCCCGGATCAAGGAGACGAAATCCGAGATACGGGCTTCCGGCGGTACCGCCGAATCCTCGAGCGTGGCTCGGAGCGCCTGCATCTCCCGGTCGTAGTTCGCCTTGAACAGGGCGAGGAAGAGGTCCTCCTTGTTCTTGAAGTTGGAGTACACCGCTCCCTTGGTGAAGCCGGCCACGGCCGCCACCTCGTCGAGTGAGGCGCCGTGGAACCCTCGCTCGGCGAAGACCTCGGCGGCAGCGGCCAAGAGGTGCTCCCGGGTTTGCTGCCGCCGGCGTTCGGGAGTGAGAGGTTGGAGGGCCATACGGTTGCGCTACCCTTCAGTATAGTAAATACTGATCAGTATGAATGATTCTAGGTGGTATGAACCCGGGACCAAGGTCCCGGCCACTCCAGATGACGATCCGACGGACGCGGCCGTGGTCGCCACGGGACTGGTCCGTCGATTCGCTTCGACCGTCGCGGTCGATGGTCTCGACCTCCGTGTCCGGCGGGGGGAGATCTACGGATTCCTGGGACCAAACGGGGCCGGCAAGTCGACGGTCGTCCGGATCCTGTGCACGCTGCTCAAGCCGACGGCCGGGACGGCCCGTGTGGCGGGGTACGACGTCGCGCGGGATCCCAAGTCGGTCAGGATCCGCATCGGTGTCGCCCTCCAGGACGCGGCGATCGACGACCGGCAGACCGGACGTGAGCTGCTGACGCTCCAGGGCCGCCTCTACGGCCTGGGCGCGGCGCACATCCGGATGCGACTGGGCGAGGTCCTCGACCTGGTTGACATCGGGAGCGCCATCGATCGGCGCATCGGAACCTATTCGGGGGGCATGAAGCGACGTCTCGACCTCGCCGCCGCCCTGGTCCACAACCCAGAGGTGCTGTTTCTCGACGAGCCGACCACTGGTCTCGACCCCCACAGCCGCTCGGCGGTCTGGTCCGAGGTCCGGAGGCTGAACCGGGAGCTCGGCATGACCATCTTCTTGACGACGCAGTACCTCGATGAAGCCGACACCCTGGCCGACCGGGTGGGCATCATCTCGTCAGGCCGACTGGTGGCGCAGGGCTCTCCCGCCGACCTCAAGCATTCGGTCGGACACGACGTGATCGTGGCCGAGGTCGAGGGGGAAGGCACCGGAGCGGTCGATGCCCTGCGCTCCATCGAGGGACTCGACTCGGCCTCGAGTGCCGATGGCACCATCACGGTCAACACCGCCGACGGGCCGGCAGCTCTCGGCACGGTCGCCGTCGCCCTCGGCCGGACTGGGCTCCACATCAAGAGCCTCACGATGCGGACGCCGACCTTGGACGACGTCTTCATGGAGATGACCGGGTCTCGAATTGACAGGGACGAGGTCCGCTCGTGACCGCGATCGAGGGTGCCGGCATCACGGGGCGAGAGGTCGGATTCGTTCACGACGTACGGGCCGTCGCCGGCCGGGCCCTTCGGCAAATACCGCGGGAGCCCGCAGCAGTCATTCCGGCCGTCTTCGTCCCGGCGTTCTTCTACGCCGTCAACCTGGGCGCGCTCGAGAAGCTGGCCGGCACCGCCCTCGACTACAAGGCCTTTCTCCTGCCCATGGCGATCGCGTTTGCGGTGACCGGAATGTCGAGAGCCCCGGCGCTGGTGAGTGACATCCAAGGCGGGTACTTCGATCGGCTGTGCCTGACCCCGATCAGGAGGTCCGCCCTGCTGCTCGGGCTGATGGTGGCCGACGTCGCAGTGATCATCGCCCTGTGCCTGCCTGTCCTGGCCATCGGTGCCATCGTCGGGGTGCATTTCGCCACCGGGCTACCCGGTCTCGTTGTCTTCGTCGGCTTTTCGGCGCTCTGGGGTCTTGCCTTCACCGGCTTCCCGTATGCCGTGGCGTTGAAGACGGGCAGTCCCGCCGCCGTCAATGCGTGCTACGTCGTCTTCTTCCCGCTTTTCTTCCTTACCGACGCCGTCGTTCCGAAGCAGCTGCTCACCGGGTGGTTCTCCGCCATCGCCACGTACAACCCGGTGACCTATCTGCTCGGCGCGCTTCGTGCCCTCATCACCTCGGGGTGGCAGGCCCGACCCCTGCTGGAGGGATTGGCCGCCGTCGCCGGGCTGGCGGTCGCGGGCATGGCACTTGCCCTGGCCGCTCTCCGAGCAAGGATCCGAATGGGTGATTGAACGTTCGCCGATGTCAGGCGAACAGCGACTCGCGACGGCGCACAATGGCGCACAGCGTTTCGTTGTAGGGCGTCTCGAGGCCGAGCTGGCGACTCAGGGCGACGACTTGTCCGTTGATGACGTCGATCTCCGAGGGCCGTCGGGCCAGATGGTCGAGGCGCATCGACGGGCTGGCGTTCGGAATTGTGGCCGCGAAGTCCGTCACGTACCGCAGCGGGTCGTCGAACGGGAACTCGATCCCCTTGGCGCTGGCCAGCCGGTACGCCTCGGAGGTGCATCCGAGGGCGACCTTCCACGCTTCCGGATCTGACATCAGCTCGCCGACGGTGACGTCGAAGACCGCGCACGGAGCGCTGAGGGTCACGTTGCAGAGGAACTTCTCCCAAATCATGAGCGTCACGTCGGCGAAGGCGCGGACATTGAAGCCGGCGTCGTGCCAGGCCTGCTCAATTCGGCGGACCCGGTCCGTCAGGCCGCCGTGCATCTCGCCGATCCGGATCAGTCGCATGCCCTCGTGGTGGACGCGGCCCGGCTCCGGGATCGACGACCCGAACCCCTCGGCGATCCCGATCACAATGTGGTCCTCGGGGATGTGGCGCGCCACCCGCTCACCCGCACCGAGCCCGTTCTGGAACGCCATGACCACACTGTCGGGCTCCAGGAGCGGTGCGATCTCCGCCGCCACGTCGTCGACGGACGACGCCTTCGTCGCGATCACCCAGACGTCGCATGGCCCGGCGTCGCGGGGTGCGCGTCCGACGTGGAGATTGTCGACGACGTAGCTGCCACTGGCGCCCGAGACGGTCAGTCCGGAGGTGGCGATGGCGTCGATGTGCTCCTGCCATCGGTCGATGGCCCACACCTCGTGTCCGGCCTTGCCGAGGAGGCCGGCGTACACCGAGCCCATGGCGCCGGTCCCGACGATGGCGAACTTCATGCGCCCCCGGCAGGACTCGAACCTGCGCCACCGGCTCCGGAGGCCGGTGCTCTATCCGCTGAGCTACGGGGGCGGGACGCCGCCCGCGCCGGTGCGCGGGCAGGGGAACGATGGTACTCGTCACGCACGCGCCCGAGTCCCGATCGCAGTGCCGGCCTTCGCGACCGGCGCGAACCCTGCCCTAACCTGCATCCCCATGCCGGTCGACCACGACCTCGCCACCGCACCCATAGAGCGGCACCTCCTGCCGCGCACGGCGGTGGTCGACGGGAAGGGCCACCTGCACGTGGGTGGCGTCGACGTGCTCGAGTTGGCGGCCGAATTCGGCACGCCCCTGTTCGTCTACGACGAGGCGCACCTGCGCCACGCCTGCCGCCAGGCGGTGGCGGCTTGGGGCGACGGGGTCGCCTACGCCACCAAGGCCTTCCTGTGTCGCGCCATGGCCCGGCTCGCTCATGAGGAGGGCCTCTACCTCGATGTGGCCTCGGGCGGGGAGATGCACGTCGCCCTGTCGGCCGGTGTGCCGCCCGGGCGGCTCGTGCTGCACGGCAACAACAAGTCGGTCGACGAGTTGGCGTTCGCACTCGAGGCTGGGGTCGGGCGGATCGTCGTGGATTCCTTCGACGAAGTCGCCCGCCTCGGCGCCCTGCTCGAGTCGTTCCCGCCGGCGGCCGAGCGGCCGCGCGTGCTGGTGCGGGTGACGCCCGGCGTGGAGGCCCACACCCACGAGTTCGTCCGCACGGGGCAGGAGGATTCCAAGTTCGGGTTCTCCGTCTCGTCCGGCGCCGCGGCGCAGGCGGTGGCGGCGCTCGAGCTCATGCCCGGCGTCGAGCTGGTCGGCGTCCATGCCCACATCGGGAGCCAGGTCTTCGACGCGTCCTCGTTCGAGCAGGCGGGCGAGGTGCTCGGCGCGTTCTTCGCCCCGCTCGGCCTCTCCGAGCTGGTCGTCGGCGGCGGGCTCGGCGTGGCCTACGTCAACGGGGAGTCGGCGCCGACCCAAGCCCAATGGGCCGAAGCCACTCGCAGCGCCTGCGCCAAGGCGGGGGTCGACCCGGCCGCCCGCATCACGGCGGAGCCCGGCCGCTCCATCGTGGCCGCCGCCGGCCTCACCCTCTACACCGTGGGCACGGTCAAGCACCTCCCCGGCATCCGTACCTACGTCAGCGTCGACGGCGGCATGAGCGACAACCCGCGCCCGGTGCTCTATGGCAGCGGCTACGAGGCCTTCCTGCCCCGGTCGACCAACGCGGCGCGCACCCGTCCGGTGCGGGTGGTGGGCAAGCACTGCGAGAGCGGCGACTTCGTGGTGCCCGACGCGTTCGTCTCCGACGACCTCGAGGTGGGCGACGTCCTGGCCACGCCGGTCACCGGCGCCTACGGCTACGCCATGGCCTCCAACTACAACAAGGTGCCGCGTCCCGCCGTCGTGTTCGTGGCCGACGGGTCCGCCCGGGTGGCCGTGCGGCGGG
>DATNLP010000009.1:0-2732 GCA_035602795.1 Acidimicrobiales bacterium
TTGGCGTCGACGATGGCGCCGAGTATGGCCACGCCGAATACGGCGCCCATCTCCCGGCTCGTGTTGGTGGCGGAGGCGGCCATACCGGAACGTTCGGGTCGTACCACGCTGAGCGGCACCGACGTCACGGGTACGAGCAGCATCCCGATGCCAATCCCCGCGATCGGGAGCACCCAACCCAAGGTTCCGAAGGTAACCGACGGGTTGAGGACCACGCTCGCGATGAGGATGCCGCCGCCAGCCAACACGCATCCGATGGTCATGGGCCAGCGCGGTCCGATCCGCGCCACCAGCGGACCGGTGAGCGCGGAAGCGAGGATGAGGCTCGCCGCCATCGGGAGGAAGTCAATCGCGGTCTGGTAGGGCGAAGAGCCGACGACGACCTGGAGGTAGAGCGCCGTAAAGAAAAAGATCGAAAAGGTCCCGAAGTAGGCGGCGAAGGCCACGAAGACGGATCCCGAGAACGGCGGCCGACGCAGGAGATCAAGGTCCAGCATCGGGCTCCTCACCCGGCGCTCGGTCACGACGAACGCAATGCCGGAGAGCCCGCAGACGACGAACAGCGCCACGATCCACGGCGCCGTGTAGCCGGACTGCTCCCCCTGAATGACGGCGAACGAGACCGAGCCCAGGAACAGGGCGCCGAAGAGGAATCCGACAAAATCGATCCGGCGGCCCTGCCGATCCGACGTCTCGGGGACGGCCACGGCGGCCAGGACGAAGGCTACGGCGCCGAAGGCGAGGTTGAACCAGAAGATGGCCCGCCAGCTCGAGAAGCCCACCAGCGCGCCCCCGATCACCGGACCGAGGGCCAACGCCAGTCCCGACACGGCGGCCCATACGCCGAGCGCGTCGGCCCGCGTCTCCTTGTCCGGATAGACGTGACGGATGATGGACAGCGTGCCCGGCTCGCTGGCGGCGGCGCCGACGCCCATGATCACCCGGCCGGCGATCAACCAGTCGACGTTGGTGGCGAGCGCGGCCACAACCGACCCGGCGCAGAAGACGGCCACGCCGGCCAGCATGATCCGCTTGCGCCCGAGGATGTCGCCCAGCATGCCGGCGGCCAGCATGAAGCTGGCGAAAGTGAGCGCGTAGCCGTTCACCACCCACTGCAGCGACGTCACCCCCGCATGCAGATCGCTCTGCACGTTCGCCAGGCCCACGCTCACGATCGTGTTGTCGAGGAAGGTCAGGAACAGGACACCGCACAGGGTGGCCAGCGCCAGCGCCTGGGCCGCCGAGCCAAGACCGCCCGTCTTGACCGCCAACCCCGGTGGCGCGCCGTCACCCGACGAAACGCCCGTCGTCACCACGGTTCCGTCAGCTGTGCTGTCGCGCATAATGGCCATGAGTTTTGCCTACCCGAACGGGGGGTAGGAGACACATGGCAGGGGTGCTGCCAGGTGCGCTGCGGAATGAGGCGGAATTGGGCTCCCTCAGACATACGACGTGGGCGGGGTCAGTTGTCGGAGTTCCGTCTCAATGAGCGGGCCACCTGCGGCAACGCTCGACTCATTCTTCGACCGGATCGACTACCCGTACTTCGTGGTGACGGTCCGCACGCCGGATGGTGACATGAGCGGATGCCTGGCCGGCTTCGTCACCCAGTGCAGCATCGACCCCCCGAATTTCCTCGTGTGCATCTCGAGGGTCAATCACACGTTCGCCGTGGCCGAACACGCTGACGGCATGGGCATGCACCTCCTCGGTCGTGACCAGGAGGACATGGCCAGGCTGTTCGGCGAGGAGACGGGCGACGTGGTCGACAAGTTCGCCCAATGCGACTGGCGGCTGGGCGCCACGGGGGCTCCACTGCTGGCCGACTCGGCGGTGAGCATGGAGGGCCACATCCTCGGCCACTCCTCGGTCGGCGACCACGAGGCGTTCCTCGTGCGCGGTGAGCGATCGGTCGAAGGTGGCCACAGTGGCCTCCTCACCTATCGAACGGCACCACACTTCGTGCCCGGTCACCCGGAATAGGCGGGACTCTTCCCGACGGGTCAGGCGAAACGCCAGCGCATGGCGCCCCTCAATCCGACACCGACGGCAGACTCGAGCGACAACACCCACAGCCGCCAGGGTGAAGGCCCAGCGGAGGGGCGCTCGCCGTCACGGTCGCCCGTCCTCTTCGTCTCTGGTCGTGCTGCGATGGGCGCAGGTCACGTCAGTCCCGGATATCCGCGAGCAGCTCGTCCATGCGGAGGTAGGAGTCGACGATCCCCTCCTCCATCCCACTGGCCACGTGCATGTCGCGGGCAGCCACCGAGCGGTGCACCGTGGTCGCCGTGAGCAGGGTGCCGCCATCGACCTCTTCCAGTACGAAGGTCTCGGTCGCCTCATCGTCGGGCGCGCCCTCGTAGACGAAGGTGCTCACCCGGCGGTGAGGTGGGTCGAGCTCCAGGAAGACGCCGTGGAAGCCGAACTCCGTGCCGTCGGGAGCCCGGTGGACTATGCGCCACGTACCGCCCACCCGCAGGTCGACGTCACACTCGGCCACCTCGAGGCGTCGCGGCCCCCACCAGCGCCGGAGCATGTCGCTCTCGGTGTAGGCGCGATACACGAGCTGGGGCGGCGCCTGGAGGAACCGCCGAATGCGGATGACCGGCTCCCCCGGCGGTGTCGTGATCTCGGTCTCGGCGTTCGTCATGGTCACGTTCCTTCTCCTTCTTCTCTTCTCTGTCCGGTTTGGCGCGGTCCCTGCAGCTCGTCGAGCAACTCGTCCAGCCGCT
>DATNLP010000013.1:0-12232 GCA_035602795.1 Acidimicrobiales bacterium
TGCGGCTGCTCCCCTTCACCGGGATCACGTTGCCCTTCGTGGCCTACGGCGGCTCCTCGCTGCTGGCCAACTACATCCTCATCGCCCTTTTGTTACGCATCTCAGACGAGGGCGCCATGGCGCAACAGGAGATGATGGCCGCCGGCCAGGCGGGCGCGCCCGGAGAGAAACCCATGGTCCCGGCGCGCTGACGCGCCGTCCAGCCCGCTCGTCCTGCCCGCCCCGTCCAGCCCGCCCAGTCCAGCCCGCCCTGCCTGCTTCGTACAGCAGCCGATCAGCGCGCCACCTCGGCGTCGGCCTCGGTCTGCGCTGAGCCGCGCGTGGCCAGCGCCGAGCCGACCAGGATGAGCGGGAAGCCGACCGCGATGCCCACCGTGAAGGGCTCGCCCAGCACGGCGACGCCGAGCAGCACGGCCACGGCCGGGTTGACGTAGGTGATGATGGTCGAGCGCGCCGGTCCGACCTCGTTGATGAGCTCGAACATCAGGACGAAGGCGAGCGCCGTGCACACGAAAGCCAGGGTGGCGACTGCCGCCCATTCCTCCGCCCCGACATTCGTCGGCCAATCCTTTACGCCCGGCGTGGCGTAGACGAGCGCGACCACGGCCACCGAGAGACCCATCACCCCGATGTTGGGCGCGTCGGACAGGCGCCGATTGATGATGAGCGGGCCGAAGGCATAGCCGATGGCGGGCACGATCATTTCGGCCACCGCCCTCATGTCAGTCCCGTGCACGTCGATCCCGACCAGCGCCGCCACGCCGGCGAAGCCGACGAGCAACCCGGTCAGGCGCCGGCGGTCGAGGCGATCCGTGCCCGGGCTGACGATCGGGTAGACCACGGCCGCGATCAGCGGCACCGAAGCGATCAGCAGGCCGGCCGTCGAGCTGGCCAGGTGCTCCTCGGCCGAGGAGAGGAAGAACCACGGCAGGACCATCTCGACCGCGGCGAACAGCACCACCCAACGCCAATAGCGCAGCGCCGGGCGTAATTCTCCGCGGTGTACGGCGATCGGCAGGAGCAGCACCGCCGCCGGCAGCGTGCGGGCGAAGACCAGGGCCGGGGGTGAGAAGTCGCGCACGGCGATGCGGATGAGCAGGTACGGGATGCCCCAGATGACCGACATGGCGATGAACAGGATCCAGCCGCGTCGGGACATGGGCATTGTCCTAGTCGACCTGGCGGTCCGATGGGGCCGGATAGCCCGGCTGCACGCTCAGCCGCGTGTCGGCGCGGGGTCCGTCCGGCGCGGCTGCCGCGATCTGGGTCCCGGCCCTAGCCGGCGTGCCTGCCGCCCGGGGCGACGCTCAGGGCTGGGAACCGCCGGCCACCTCGTAGGACCACAGTTCCGAGGCGACCGACACCGGCCCGCCGTGCGGCGATGGCCGGTCGGCCCCGGCGTGGCCATGGGCGAACGCTGGCGAGGAGACCCAGGCCTTGAAGGCGTCCTCGTCGCGCCAGCGCGTGACCACGAGCCATTGCCGGCGATCATCGGTGGGGCGGAGGAGCTCGAAGCCCTCGAACCCGTCCTGGTCGTCCACCGCCCCGGCGCGGGCGGCGAAGCGCTTCGCCAGCTCGTCGCCGGCGTCGTCGGGAACGGTGATGGCGTTGATCTTGATCACGGTCGGTCTTTCACCAGCAGTCATGGCACCTCACGGGGGAATGGGACTCTCACTCTGATCTTCTCAGGTCCACCCCTGCTCGTACGCGCAGAAGGGCCACGAAGGCGCCCTCCGGCACGAGTGCCTCGTTCTGCCTCGCTCTGCCAGGTTCTGCCTCGCTCCGTCCGGTTCTGCCTCGTCCTGACCGGGTACCCACCAGACTCTGGCGCCATTTCGGAGCGAACCCAGACATGGATCGTGTTGGGAACGGGGGTGGTGGCACGACTGCGACCCGGAAGCTGCCCTACTTGGCTGGCCGCCGACAGTCGTGAACACTTTTCACCAATGACGAGGAGGCGGTCAGCCGCGACGTTGAGCCCCTCTCGTTGCGATCCGAGTCCGAGTGGGCACGGCCAGGGGAGTGAAGAGGATTGAGCGTCGCTTGGTACCTCTTTCGGGCCACCCTCCGACGACGATGGCCCGGGCTCCTGGCCATCGTCCTTCTGCTCGGCCTGGTGGGCGGCCTGGCCATGGGGTCCATCGCCGGTGCTCGTCGTACCGAGTCCTCGTACCCGACCTTCCTCGCGGGGACTGATCCCTCCGACCTTCTGGTGCAGCCGACCCAGGCGGTGGCCTGCTCGTCAGATCTCATCGGCCAGATCGCCCGGCTGCCTCACGTGCGGGGCGTGACCTGCGCCGGTTCGTTCAACGCGGGCACGCTGACACCCACCGGCGGTCTGAGCAAGGTCCTGCTCGCCCAGGTCGAGCTCATCGCCAGCGCGGACGGGGAGTACTCCAGCCAAGACCGCGTCACGATCACCTCGGGACGGCGGGCCGACCCGTCCCGACCCGACGAATTGGTCGCCACCCCGAGCGCGGCTGCGTTCTTGGGGTTGCACGTGGGCTCCCATGTATCCATGGGGATCTGGGCGAACAATCAGAACACCTTGACCCCCCACCGGGTCATCCGCATGACGGTCGTGGGCATCGGCGTGTTCAACACCCAGGTCGTCCAGGACGACATCGACCGGGGCAACACGGGGTTCCTCCTCGGGACGCCTGCGCTGCTCCACGAGTTTGAATCGTGCTGCCAGGCGGGCACCTACGACGGGATTCAGCTCCGCGGCGGGAGCCGGTCCGACACCACGGTCGAGCACGAGTACGCGCATCTTCTGGACACGAGCCCCGACGGCTCTTCGCTCCAGGTCTACGTCACCTCGGTGATCGAAGCCGAAGCCCAGACAGCCATACACCCCGAGGCGATAGCCCTCGGGGTGTTCGGGGTCATCGCCGCGCTCGCGGCGCTCCTCATCGGTATCCAGGCCGTCTCGCGCCAGCTGCGCGCCGGGGCCGAAGACACCTCCGTGCTGCGGGCCGTCGGAGCAGGCCCGCCGGTGACGTCGACCGACGGGTTGCTCGGCATCGTGGG
Organism: Acidimicrobiales bacterium; assembly: GCA_035602795.1. Lineage (GTDB taxonomy): Bacteria > Actinomycetota > Acidimicrobiia > Acidimicrobiales > RAAP-2 > Bog-473. The sequence goes on from DATNLP010000013.1 coordinate 3,031, forward strand.
TGCCGTGATGCTTGGCTCGCTGTTGGCGGGAGCGGTCGCCGTCGGCCTGTCCCCGCTCGCACCGTTCGGACCGGTGCGTGCCGTGGATCCCTCCCCCGGCGTCGCCTTCGACTGGACGGTCCTCGGTTTGGGCATGCTCGCCCTGTTCGTGGTGGTCGCCGGGGTGGCGCTGGCCCTGGCCTACCGCCAGGCTCCTCACCGCGCCACCTCCCTCGGGCCGGTGCGGGAACACGGCTCGAACATCGTGCAGCTCGGCCTGGCGGCGGGCATCCCGGTCTCGGGGGTCGCCGGGCTCCGGTTCGCCCTCGAGAGCGGGCGGGGCCGGAGTGCGGTACCGGTCCGCTCGATCATGTTGGGCGCGGTGCTGGCGATCATGGTGGTGACGGCCACCCTCACCTTCGGGGCCAGCCTGAACACGCTCGTCTCCCGACCCCAGCTGTACGGATGGAACTTCGACTACGCGCTCTACTCGACGGACGGCTACGGACCCGTCCCCTCCCGCGTGGTCCAGCCCCTCCTCGCCCACGACCCGTCGGTGGCCAGCACGACGGGGGTCTATTTCGGGACAGCGGAGCTCGACAGCCAGGTGGTACCGCTCCTCATCGAGTCTGCCCACGCAGCCATCGCCCCGCCCGTGCTCAGCGGCCACCGCCTGAACGGACCGGGCCAGGTCGTGCTCGGTGCGGCCACGCTGGCCCAGCTGCACAAACGGGTCGGCGACACCGTGGTGGTCCGAGCCTACGGAGTCGCCGTTCGCCTGCGGGTTGTCGGGACGGCGACCTTGCCGACGATCGGCGAGGTCATCAGCGTCCATCCGACCATGAGCACGGGCGCGCTGCTCCCCACGTCGGCCGTCCCCACCGCGCTCCTCGACCAATTCGGCCCGGCGTCGGGACCGAACGCGCTCTTCATCCGCCTGCACCCCGGATCGAATCCGGCCGTCGCCCAGCAATCCCTCGAGAAGATCGCCCACACGGCGCTCCAGCTGTTCCGCTCACCACAAGCCGTGGCCCAGAACGGCCCCGGCGCCTACGGGGTGACCATTCAACTCCTGGGCCCGCAGCGGCCGGCGGAGATCGTGAACTACCGCACCATGGGCACGACACCGGTGTATCTGGCCGCGGGGTTGGCTGTTGGCACGGTGGCCGCGCTGGCCCTCACCCTGATGGCATCGGTACGGCGGCGGCGGCGCGAGATGGCCCTCTTGAAGACCTTCGGCTTCACCCAGCGACAGCTGGCTGCGGCTGTGGCCTGGCAGGCGACGATCGTCGCCGTCGTCGGTCTGGTCGTCGGCATCCCTCTCGGCATCGCCCTCGGGCGATTCCTGTGGGACGCTTTCGCGCACCAGCTCTCGGTCGTCGTCGATCCGACGGTCGCCATCGTCCAACTCGCCCTCGTCGGCTTGGGTGCGATCGTGGTGGCCAACCTGGTGGCGGCGTTGCCCGGCCGCATCGCGGCCCGGACCCCGACGGCGCTCGTCTTGAGGGCCGAGTAGCCGGGCGCGATTGCCCCATAGAGCACGGTCGCGCGTCCACACGGTCGCACGTCCACACGGTCGCACGTTCGCTTTCCCGCCATTGGGGATCGATGCAGAACGATCGCACGCCCCACGCGTTGCCAACCGAGACGACTCCTCAGGTGTCTGGTCCCTGCGTGCCTGCTGCCGTCACCGGGCCATCCCGTCGTCGATGGGCACGACATCGCCCGCCTCCTCGAGGAGGCGCTCGTCGACGAGGATGGGTGACGGGACCGGCATGCGCAGCGCCAAGATGAGGCCGTCCGACGGGCGGCAGGCCACGCGCTCTCGACCCGTCGGCGTCATCAGGTCGAGCTCGGCCAAGAGGTTCCCCTCCTCCCGGCCGGTCAGGCGCACCGCGATCACGTCGATGCGGGCCCGTTGCAGCACGTGCATGAACAGCTCGTGCGTCATGGGACGCCTGCCCTCCATGCGGCGCAGCGCCAGTGCCATGGCGGTGCCCTCGGTCAACCCGACGGGGAAGACGAGCACCCGGTTCGGTGCCCCGGACTCGACCAGGGTGACGGCCGGGTACTGCGCGGGCAATTCCATGGCCACGTCTTCGACGTCCATGACCCGGAAGGCGGCTCCGATCGGCCTGAACGCCGGCGCCACGGCCGGTGCTGTCGAGGGCTCGAGTGGCGTTTCGACCTCGGCGTCGGGCACCGCCACGGGTCCAGCCGCCGCCTCGGAGTCCGTCGGGACCGGCTCGGCGGCCTCCCCGGCGGCCGGCTCGGCAGCTTCAGCCTGAGTCTCGACCTCAACCTCAAGCTGAACCTCAGCCTGGGGTCCGGGCTCGGGTTGGGATTGGGATTCGGGTTGGGATTGGGATTCGGGTTGGGACTCGGCTTCGGGTTGGGATTCGGGTTGGGGCTCCGACAGGGCCCCGCGCGGGATGCCGGGCTCGAGCCCGGGCTCGACGTCGGTCACCGGACGTATCTCCGCCGGGCGCCCACACTCAGGGCCAGACCGATCGTGGCGTAGAAGACGATGACGGCCGTGCCCCCGTAGCTGACGAACGGGAGCGGGATGCCGGTGATCGGCATGATCCCCATCGTCATCCCGGCGTTCTGGAAGACGCTGAAGGCGACGAAGGCGAAGAGGCCGGCGCAGATGAGGCGGCCGAAGACGTCGCGGGCCACCACGGCCGCGCGCAGGATGCGCCACGCGATGACGCCAAGGATGACGAGCACGCCGACCGATCCCACGAACCCGAGCTGCTCGGCGACCGCCGTGAAGATGAAGTCGGTCTGCTGCTCGGGGACGTAGCCGAGGTTGGTCTGTGCGCCGTGCCCGATGCCCGAGCCGAACAGGCCCCCGGCGCCGATGGCGTCCTTGGACTGTTGCGTGTTGTAGATGGTGGTCTGCACGTAGGGATTGCTGCTGTGCTGGTTCGGATTGAGGAAGGTTGTGAGGCGGGCGATCTGGTACGTGTGCAGCAGGCCGCCCTCGATGGCGACGAAGGCGACCAACACGGTGCCGATGAGCAGCAGCACCAGGATGCGGATCGGCAGACCGGCGACGGCCAGCATCACGATGAGGACGATCACCATGATCATGGCCGTGCCGAGGTCGGGCTGGAGCAGCACGAGGACGATGGGGATGCCGGCCATGAACAGCAAACGGAAGACGTCGCGCCAGGCCAGCCCCTCCTCATCTCGTCGGGCGCAATAGGACGCGATGGCCAGGATGAGGGAGAGGACGGCGAACTCGGAGGGTTGGAGCTGGAGCGGACCGAGGCTGAACCAGCGGGCCGCGCCCTGGGCGCTGCTGCCCACGACGAACACGCCGAGCAGCGCCAGGATGATCAACCAGTACAGCAGCGTGGTCACGGGTTCGAGGCGGCGGTAGTCGAACACGGCGAGCACGACCATGACGATGATGCCCAGGATCACGAAGAGCCCCTGCTTCTTCAGGAAGGTCTTCGGGTCGTCCCCCGCCGCCAGCAGCGGCCCGCGCGTAGCCGTGTAGACCATGACCACGCCGATGAACGACACCAGCAGCGTCGCCCCGACCAGCACGAAGTCGAACGGGGGGACGCTGCGGCGGGAGGCAACGCTTGTTCGGGCGAGTGTGGTCATATCGGCTGAATCGCGGACAGAATACCGGCCGTGACCCTCCCCCCTCTGGCGCCGCTCCCTGCCCTGGTCGGCGCGTCCGACCAGGCCAATTCGGCCGGCCAGGTCGATCAGGGCGGCGGCTGGCTCTACCACCTGCTGACCAAGCTCGGCGTGAGCCCGGACACGGCCTCGACCGTGACCGACCTCATCGTGCGGCCGCTGGAGATCCTGCTGGTCGTGCTGATCGCGTTCCTGGTGGCCCGCTACGGCTCCAAGGTCATAAAGCGGGTGCTGGTCCGGGTGGCCAACCAGGCGGCGTCGCGCCGGGGCTCCGATCACGCGGCGGCGCGGGTGACGACCATGTCCGGCGTGGTCGCCAACGTGTGGCGCTTCTTCGTGTTCATCGTCGCCGGGGCGATCGTGCTCGGTATGCTCGGCATCAACCTGACGCCGCTGCTGGCGTCGGCAACGATCATCGGGGCGACGTTGGGCTTCGGCGCCCAGCAGATCGTGCGCGACTACATCTCGGGCTTCCTGATGACGATGGAGGACCAGTACAACGTCGGTGACTCGGTCCTGGTGGGCGGCGTGACCGGCGTGGTGGAGGACGTGACGTTGCGCCTGACCCGGTTCCGGGCGCTGGACGGCACCATCTACATCGTCCCCAACGGCGACATCCGCCAGGTCGGGAACCTGTCGCGGGGGTGGGCCCGGGCCGTGGTCGACCTGACGCTGCCGGGAGCGACGGCCGCCGATCTGGACGGGGTGCGCTCGGTCATCGAGGCGGCGGCGCACCGGGTCGCCACATCGGCCGAGTTCGCCCAGCACTGCACGGAGCCGCCGAAGGTGGTCGGATTGCAGAACGCGGACTCTTCGACGATCACGGTGCGGGTCACCCTGTTGACGGTGCCTTCGCAGCGCGACGCGCTGACCCGTGCGCTGCGTGAGGAGGCGGTGGCTGCGTTGGCGCGGGCGGAGTTGTGGCCGGCGCCGACGGCGGCGGAGGCGGAGGCGGAGGCGGAGGCGGAGGCGGAGGCGGAGGTGACACCCTCTTCGCCGGCGTGAGCGGGCTGGGCTAGGCCGGGCCGGCTCGAGCGCGGCCGGGTCGGTCCTTTAGGCCGTCGGGGTGCGGCCGCCGGGATACGGCCGACCGGGCCAAAGCGCCCTCGCTCGCCCTCGCTCGACCCGCGCTCACCACTGGGGGTTCGGGTTCATCGTTTCCGACGCCGCCTCCCACATGGTGTGCACGGGAGGTTCCTGTCCCGTCCACAGCAGGACCTGCGCCGCCGCCTGGTGGACGAGCATGCCGAGGCCGTCGAGGGTCGTGGCCCCGTGGGTCGCCGCCTCCACCAGCCAGGGTGTCGGGCGGGGCACATAGACCAGGTCGGCGGCCACCTGACCCTCGTGGAGCAGTTCGGGTGGCACCAGCCACTGCCGCGCCGTCTCCATGGCATCTCGCAGGGTCTCGGTGCCGGCCATGCCCAACGGTGTGGCGTTGACGACCAGATCGGCGGCCTGCACCGCTTCGACCAGGGCTTCCTGCTCTGACGCGGCCACCGTCGTGCCCGCGGGCCCGGCCAGCGCCGCCGCCTCACGGGCCCGTTCCGGCGTCCGGTTGACCACCGCCACCTGGCTCGCCCCGGCATCGGCCAGGGCCAGCACGACGGCACGGGCCGCACCGCCCGCGCCGGCCACCAGGCAGCGGCGACCGGCCGGGTCGAAGCCGGCGCCGCGGGCCAGCGAGGCCACGAAGCCCTCGCCGTCCGTGTTGGTGCCGTAGAGCACTCCGCCGCGCTGCACGATGCAGTTCACCGCATTGAGCCGCCGGGCCACGTCACTGGACTCGTCGACCAGCGCGGCCACGTCGGCCTTGTGCGGCATGGTCACCGACAGACCGGAGACGTCCGAGCGTCGCATGTCCGCCAGGGCGGCCGCCGCCTGTCCAGGTTCCACCTCGAAGGCGAACGAACACCACGTGTCGCCCAGGCCGAGGGCGTCGAAGGCGGTCGTGTGCAGCAGGGGCGACAGCGAGTGCGCCACCGGGCTCCCGATGACCCCGACGATCCGGACGGGGGCGCGCACGGCGTGGCGGGCCTCGGTCATGTTCAACAGCGGCAAGGGGCGCTCGTCCGGTGGTGGTGGTGGCGGTGGTGCGGGGGCCGCCGGGCCCGGCGGCTCAGGGCAGGCCACGGGACTGCCCCAGTTTCTCGTTGGCCAGCTGCTCGGCGTAGGTGTCCGAGAAGGCCATGACACCGTTCTTCTGCACCAGGACGAAGTAGAGCCAGGCGCCGGCTGGCGGATGGACGGCCGCGTTCAAGGCGTCCTGCGACGGCATGCAGATCGGTGTCGGGGTCAGGCCGTTGTTGAGGTAGGTGTTGTAGGGCGACTGGATCTGCAGGTCCTGCGACGTGACCGGCCCACCGTCCTGGCCGAGCGCGTACAGCACAGTCGAGTCCATCTGCAGCGGCATGTCGTTGGCCAGGCGGTTGTAGATCACCCGGGCCGTGTCGGGCATGTTGACCGGGATGTAGCCCTCCTTCTCCACGATGGAGGCCGCGATGATGACCTGGTAAGGCGTCAGACCCAGCGCGGAGGCCGACGCCGTGCTCAACCCGGCCGCCTCCGCGTCGTGATCGAAACGCTGCACCATGTCCTGCACGATGGTGACGTCCTTCTCGCCGGGCAGGATCAAATAGCTGCCCGTCCCGAGCATCCCCTCCAGGTTGTTCGACCCAGGTGGCGAGAAGGCCGAGTGCACGACCCCGCTCGAGGCCTCCGCCCTGAAGCCTCCTTCGACGTGGCCGGGCAGGCTGTCGATCTGGGCCCCCACCTCGTTCAGGGTGTAGCCGGGCAGCACGTCAACCGGGTAGATGTTGGGACCGGCGGCCAGGATGGCGCGTACCTCGGAAAACGTCTGGTTCTGGTGCAACGCGTAGCTGCCCGGGATCGCCGTGGGAGCGCCGTGGAAGAGGTCCGAGAACCGGAACGCCCATGAGCTCCCGATGACGCCGTTCTGGCTGAGGGCGTCGATGACGGAGTCGGTCGACTCACCATCGTGGACGGTGATCACGACCTGGCGACCGGCCGGGCCGAGTGCGTTCGCCTCGAGCTCGTACCAGAGGGCGAACGCCAGGACGACCACGAGCAGTGCTCCGGCCACCACGGCGACGATGCGACGTCGGCGGCGCACCCGGGCCGAGCGCAGCTTCTTTCGTTCGGCCCGGGTGGGCGTGGCTTGCTCGTCTGCGTCGAGCGCCTCTTCGTCGTCGGGCGCACCCGATTCGGGGTCGAACGGGTCGGACGGGTCGGACGGGTTGTCGAGGTCCGATTCATGTAGCGGCTGCTGGTAGTCGTCGCCGCTGCCTTCGCCGGGGCCCTCGGCGGGGCCGTCGCCCGAGTCGCCGCCGCTGCCCTCGCCGGGGCCGTCGCCGCTGCGCTCGCCGGGGCCTTCGCCCGGGCCGTCGCCGCCCCAGGTGCCGCTCACGGTCGGTCCAGCCAGGACTGGAGCAGCACCATGGCGGCCGCGCTGTCGACCACCTGACGGGCCGCCCGTCCGGTGCGCCCGGCCGCCCGCAGGTTGCGCTGTGCCTCGATCGTGGTCAATCGCTCGTCCGCCGTCTCGACCGCGACCCCCAGCGGCTCGAGCAGCGCCCGCAGCGCCTCGGTCTCCTCCAGGGCCGCCTGCGCCGCCGGACCGGCGTGCCCGGAGAGGCTCAGGGGCAACCCGACGACCACGGTCGACGCCTCGACCTCCCGCACCGCGTCCACCACGGCCACCCGGTCGCGGACCGCGTCGCCGCTGCGCTCGATCGTCCCCCACGGGCTGGCCAGCGTCCGCCCCGAGTCGCAATAGGCCACGCCGATGCGCCGGGTGCCGAGATCGAGGGCGGCCACCCGTCCCCGTCCCGGTCCACGTCCCTGCCCCGCCCCGGGCCCGCGCGCCGGCGCCGTCGGGTCCTGCCCGCCGTCGCTCACGCGGACAGGAGTCGCTGCGCCTCGGCCAAGGCCGCCTCGATCTGCGAGGGGTCCTTCCCGCCGGCCAGCGCCACCTCGGGCGATCCGCCCCCGCCGCCGCCGACCATGCGACCCAGGGTGCGCACCAGCTGCTCCGCGTCGGGATCGCCACCGGTGGCGGCTGCGATGGCCACCTTCGCACCGTCGGGCGAGCCTCCCAGCACGACCGCCCGCACGCCGTCGTGGCGCAGCACCGCCTGCGCCAACGAGCGCAGCGCGTCGCCTTCCACGTTGTCGCGCCGGGCCACCACCACCCCGCCGTCGGCCGCCGCCCCGGCGGCCAGCGCACCGGCCTCGGCCTCGCTCGACTTCTGGCGCAGCTTGGACAGCTCCTTCTCGGACTCGCGCTGGCGCTCCATGACGCGCCCGATGGCGGCCACCAACTCGTCGGGCTCGGTGCGCAGCAGCTCTGCCGCCGCCTGCACCAGGCGCTCGCGCTCGACTGCCCGGGCGAGTGACGCCTTCCCCGTCAGGGCGAAGATGCGCCGCGTGTTCGACCCGATCGATCCCTCCGACAGCAGCGTGATCGGCCCAATCTGCCCCAGCGAGTCCACGTGCGTGCCGCCGCAGAATTCGAGCGACGACGGCCCGGCCTGCACGACGCGCACCGACGCGCCGTACTTGTCGCCGAAGAAGGCGATGGCGCCCATCCCCTCGGCGTCCTCCCGCGTGGTCTCGGTGGTCTGCACCCCCACGTCGGTCAAGACCGCCGCGTTGGCCAGCGCGAACACCTCGTCCAGCTCCTCACGGGTGGGCTGGGCGTGATGCGAGAAGTCGAACCGCAAATAGTCCGGCGCCACCAGCGAGCCCTGCTGGCGCACGTGGTCGCCCAGGACGTTGCGCAGCGCCGAGTGCAGCAGGTGCGTCGCCGTGTGGTTGCGCCGGATCGCCTCGCGCCGCTCGACGTCGAAGGTGGCCAGCGCGTCCTGCCCGGCCACCAGCTCGCCGTCGAGCCGCGCCTTGTGCACGATCAGGCCCGGCACGGCGTAGAGCGTGTCGGACACCTCGGCGATCCCCGACTCGGTGACGATGGTCCCGGTGTCGCCGATTTGGCCACCGCCCTCGGCGTAGAAGGGCGTGCGGTCCAAGAAGATCTCGACCGTGTCCTCGTCGTCGCCCTCGATGCCCTGCAGCACGGCCAGCACCCGGGCCGGCACCTCGTAGTTCTCGACGCCGCGGCCGACGAACGCCGTCTGCCCTTCGGCATCGAGCAAGGCGCGGTAGGCAGCGGCGTCGCCCGCCCGCGACGCCTTGGCCGCCGCCCGGGCCCGCTCGCGCTGCTCGGCCATGGCGGCGTCGAAGCCGGCCCGGTCCACCTCGACCCCGGCGTCACGCGCCAGCTCCTCCGTCAGCTCCACCGGGAAGCCGTGCGTGTCGTGCAGGGTGAAGGCCACGTCGCCCGGCAGCACCTTGGCTCCGGTGGCGAACGCCTCTTCGAGCCGGCCCAAACCCGCCCTCAGGGTGCGATCGAACGCGGCCTCCTCGCGCGCCACCACGTTGACGATGAGGTCGTGCTGGGCCACCAGCATCGGCCAGGCCTCCCCCAGCACCTCGGTGGCCGCCTGCACCAGGGTGGGGCCGATCGGCTTCTCCACACCGAGACGCCGGGCCG
>DATNLP010000057.1:0-2386 GCA_035602795.1 Acidimicrobiales bacterium
GCCGGAACTGACGAGCGCCGTCGACCACGGGGATCGGGGGCGCGGCACGCCGCCGCGGTTCCCGACGATGTGAGACGAGAAAGACGGCGCAAATGGGCCACCCGGTCGTGGCCGGACTGTTCGTGAAGGACGGACGGGCCCAGGGCGGTGTCGAGCTCCTCGCGCCGCTCACCACACAACAGGCCCGCGGTCATGTCACGGCTGGAGCGAGAAGAACATGACCGTAATCGGCAGACCACCCGTCACCGAGCTGGCGTCGGTCGGAATGGGCATCCAGGTCAGGCCGATCACGCGAGGACACTCGCAATCGAGGTCGTCGTCGGAACCGAGCCGGGGCTCTCCCGGATCGACCTCCACCTCGAAGACCGCGGTCTGGCCGGAGGGATAGGGATAGTCGAAGGCGTGACGCCACGAGCGGCAAACGAGACCGACCTCCTCGGCGACCTCCCGGACCAGCGCACGCTCGACATCCTCGCCGGGGTCGATGCCGCCACCCGGCAGGGTCCAGTACTCGTCACCGTCGTGTCGTCCGCTGGGACCCGTTCCTCGCTCCTGGACCATGAGGACGCGGTCGCCGCGTCGGATGATCGCTGCTACTCGCCGGCGCTCCATACCCCATCGTCACAGATTCCGTCGGACGGGACGTTCGCCGGGAGGAGTGGGTCGATGACGGACACCCGCATCGGGACGTCGACGTCTTCGGGTCGATCTCCGGCTTCCTCAGGACGCGGCGCGCCTCGGCACGTGATCAGCCTGTCCCGGCCAGCTGCCCCGGTCCCCTGCTGGGCGCTGCGAACCGCTCCTTCGCTTGCCGCAGCACAGCGACCCGCTCCTCGGCCCGCGGGCGCTGTCGTGCGACCAGGCCGGACGTGCCCTCGGGAATCTCACTTCACTGGTTCGGCAGAGCCGCGGGATCGGGCGGCCTGGACCGCCGCCCGCCGAAGCAGCAGCAGTTAGCGGGTGAGGACGCTCACGTGCTTGCGGCCGCGCCGCTCGCCGAACTTCACCACGCCGTCGGCCGTGGCGAACAGCGTGTCGTCGCCACCGAGCCCGACGTTGACGCCGGGGTAGAACTTCGTCCCCCGCTGGCGCACCAGGATGGAGCCGGCGGTCACCGCCGTCCCGTCGAACGTCTTCACCCCGAGGCGCTGGGCCGCCGAGTCGCGGCCGTTGCGCGTCGAGCCGCCACCCTTGGTCTTCGACATGTCTGGCTCCTGCCTCTACTTCGCCGTGATGGCGGTGATCTCGAGCGTCGCGTAGTGCTGGCGGTGGCCCCACCGGCGGCGCTGGTTCGACTTGGACTTGTAGGTCATGGCGTTGATCTTGGGACCCTTCTCCTCGCCCAGGACCTTCGCCGTCACCGAGGCGCCGGCCAGCTGCTCCGGCGTGGCCAGGACCCGGACGCCGTCCACCACCAGCACGGGCTCGAGGGACACCTCGGCACCTACCGGCTGGCCCAGAAGCTCCACGCGGACGCGCTGACCTTCGGCCACGCGCTCCTGTTTTCCTCCGGACCTGATGACGGCATACATAAGGCGGAGATCCTAGCGCAGAACGCTGTCGTCCAGGGTCACGCCCCGGCCCCCGCAAATGGCGCACTCGCTGGACAGCGTCTCGAGCAGGCCCTCCGAGACACGCTTGCGCGTCATCTCCACCAACCCCAGCTCGGAGATGTCGAAGACCTGCGTCCGCGTCTTGTCCCGGGCCAGCGCGTTGCGCAGCGCGGCCGCCACCCGCTCCCGGTTCTCCCTCACCTCCATGTCGATGAAGTCGATGACGATGATGCCGCCGATGTCCCGCAGGCGCAGCTGGTGCGCCACCTCCTCGGCCGCCTCCAGGTTGTTGCGGAAGACGGTCTCCTCCAGGTTGGTCTTGCCCACGTTCTTGCCCGTGTTGACGTCGATCACCGTGAGCGCCTCGGTCCGCTCAATGATGAGCGAGCCGCCCGAGGGGAGCCACACCTTGCGGTCGAGCGCCTTGTGCAGCTGCTCGTGCACGTGGTAGCGCTCGAAGATGGGCAGCCCCTCCACCTCGGAGTCGTAGTACTCCACCCGGTCCGACAGCTCCGGACTGACCGCCCGCACGTAGTCGCGCACCTGCTCGTAGAGGGCCAGGTCGTCGATCACGACGCCCCGGTACTCGGCGTTGAGCTCCTCGCGCAGGATACGCACGGACAGCTCCGGCTCCCGGTAGAGCAGACCCGGCGCGTCCGACCGCTTGGCCTCTGCCTCAATGGCGTTCCACTGCTCGAGCAGCGAGGTGACGTCCCGCTGGAGCTCGTCGGCCGAGACGCCCTCAGCCGCCGTCCGCACGATCATGCCGTGGCCGGCGGGCTTAACCTCGTCGATGATGCGCCGCAGCCGGCGCCGCTCGTTGTCGCCGAGAC
>DATNLP010000060.1:0-3337 GCA_035602795.1 Acidimicrobiales bacterium
CAGGTCGTCGACGATCACTGCCGGCCGCCACGTCACCGAGTCGATGTGGCGGCCGGTGGCGGAGATGATCAGGGAGCCGCTGGCGTTCTCCGGCGGCGAATTGTCGTAGAAGGCGAAATTGCCCAGCCCGTAGTCGACGTAGGCCGAGCCGAGGTAGCCGCCGCCCAGCAGCACATGGGCGTGGGTGCCGATGATGATGTCGGCCCCGGCCTGCACCAGCACCTGGGCGAGCGGCTCCTGAAGGGGGTTGGGGCAGGCGTCGAGCTCGGTGCCCCAGTGCAGGTAGACGACGACGGTGTCGGCCCACAGGCGCGCCGCCTCCACCGCGGCCACCAGGTCGTTCACGTCGTAAGCGGAAGCGAGGCCCGGCTGGGTGGTCGTGGCCGTCCAGGCCGTCTGCAGGTCCGAGTCGATCACCTGGGTGGCGGCGATGATGGCGATGCGCTCGCCGTGGATGGTCGTCTCGTACGGCGTGAAGGCCTGCTGCGCGTTCTGGCCGATGCCCAAAATGGTGTAGCCCGTCTGGGTGCGGGCCGCCAGGGCATCCTCCAGCCCCGGCATGCCGCAGTCCTCGCCGTGGTTGTTGGCCTCGGTGATCAGCGTCACGCCGGCGCCCTGGAAGGCGTTGATGATGGACGGCGGCGCGTAGAAGACGTACTGCTTGGACTGGGCGTCCGGGCACGTCCCGTCGGTCGTCAACGCCGACTCGTAGTTGACCATCGACAGGTCGACGCCCGACAGCAGCTGGGGCACCGTCGGCCCCAACGCGTCGGAGGGGTCGGCGGCCAGGCGGTCCCCCAGGGTGGTGCCGACCGGGAAGTGCACGTCGCCGCCGAAGGCGAAGGTGACCGGCTGGCCGTTGCCATCCCAGTCCGGGTCGAGCCGCGGGTTGACGCCCGGATGAGGGGGCGGCTTGTGGTGGTGCCCCGCTCCCCCGTGGCTGGCGCTGGCGGCCGACGGATGGCCGCTGCCCCGGGTGGCCAGCAGCACGGCCAGCAGGGCCAGGACGAGGAAGCCGGTGGCCCAAAGGCGCCGGTTGCGCTTCACCCGTCGCGAGGTGAGCGCGGGCAACTCGAACGGCCGCGGCGGCGGCGCGTCGCTCTGCGGGGCCGGGCGCGTGAGCAGATCGGTCGGGGGCGTGGCGCCAGCTTAGGCAGAGGGGTCCGTCGTTCCCCGGGAGGGATTCTCGGACTAGGGAGGGTGCGTGCGACCGGCGACTGGCGCCGGACTGCTCAGTGCGAGTGCGGCATGCAGAGATCGTCGTACTCGGCAATGACGATCTCCGCGGCGTCGGGTCCACAGGCCGGGCAGGCCGGGTCGCGGCGCACCTTGAAGGTGCGGAAGGACTCCTCGAGCGCGTCGTAGGACAACAGACGCCCAACCAGCGTCTCGCCCAGGCCCAACAGGAGCTTGATGGTCTCGATGGCCTGAATGGAGCCGATGATCCCCGGGAGCACCCCGAGTACGCCGGCCTCGGCGCACGACGGCGCCAGCTCGGCCGGCGGCGGCTCGGGAATGAGGCACCGGTAGCAGGGCCCGTTGTAGGGGTCGAACACCGTGGCCTGGCCCTCGAAGCGGAAGATCGACCCATGGACGACGGGGATGTGCTTGAGCAGCGAGGCGTCGTTCACCAGGTAGCGGGTCGGGAAGTTGTCCGTCCCGTCAAGGATGACGTCGTAGCCGTCGATGATGTCGAGGATGTTGTCCGCGCCCAGGCGCACGTCGTAGGTGACGACGTTCACGTCGGGGTTCAGTGCGGTCAGGGTCTTCTTGGCCGAGTCCACCTTGCGCTCGCCCACCCGGTCGATGTTGTGCAGGATCTGGCGCTGCAGGTTCGACTCGTCGACGACGTCCATGTCGATGATGCCCAAGGTGCCGACACCGGCGGCCGCCAAGTAGAGGCCGGCCGGCGAGCCCAGGCCCCCGGCGCCCAGGAGCAGCACCTTGGAGTTGAGGAGCTTGAGCTGGCCCGTCTCGCCCACCTCGGGCAGGAGCAGGTGGCGCTGGTACCGGTTGCGCTGGGCCGGGCTGAGGGCCTCCGGCGCCTTCCACGGGCGGCCGTCGTCCTTCCACTTGTTGAAGCCGCCGATCAGCGACTGCACATCTGAATACCCCAGGTCCTGCATCGTCTTGGCGGCGAAGGCCGACCGCACCCCACCGGCGCAATAGACCACGATCGGGCCGGACTTGTCCGGCAGCTTGCCCTCGACCTGGAACTCGAGGTGACCCCGGGGCAGGTGCACGGCGTTCGGGATGGCGCCCTGCTCGTACTCGTCGGGCTCGCGCACGTCCAGGAAGGTCACGCCGCCCTGCTCCAGCAGGGCCTGGGCGTCGGGCGGATCCACCTCGCGGATGGACGCCTTCGCCTGGTTCAAAAGATCTCGGGGAGTGGCCACGCGTACCTCCGGGTCACACCGGCCAATCGACCGGTCTCGAACCGTAAAACACTACCAGCGGGGTCAACTATTCCCGACCGGCCGGGCCCTCCCGACCTGGTGGACCTGGTGGGAGACTGCGGCCCCATGGAGCTCCACGAGGCCATCCGGCGGCGCGCCATGGTGCGCAGCTTCTCCTCCGAGCCGGTCGACGCCGGCGTCGTCGACCGCATGCTCCATGCGGCGCTGCGCTCCCCGACGGCCGGCAACACCGGGGGCACGGCCTGGGTCGTCCTCGAGGGGCCGGCGCAGACCTCCGTCTATTTCGACGCCACCACCGACGAGGACTGGCGCCGCGCCTACCGGAAGTGGAGCGAGGGGCTGCAGAGGGCGCCCGTCGTCCTGCTGGCCTACGCCTCGCCCGAGGCCTACGTCGCCCGTTACGCCGAGCCGGACAAGAGGGAGGCCGGCCTGGGGGAGGACGACGAGGCGTGGCCCATGCCCTACTGGTACGGGGACGCCGCCTTCGGCGTCATGGCCGTCCTGCTCGGGGCGGTCGACGCCGGACTGGGCGCCACCATCCTCGGCACCTTCCGGGGTGAGGAGGAGCTGGCGCGCCGGCTCGATGTCCCCGGCGGCTGGCGCCTGTTCTGCGCCGTGCTGCTCGGGCATCCCGATGGACGGGACCACCGATCGGCCTCGCTCGACCGGCCGCGGCCCCCGCACGCGGCGCGCGTCCACCGGGGCCGGTGGTGAAACGTGTGGGCCCGAGCGGCCCGAGCGGCGCGAGAGGCCCGTGCGGCGCGAGGGCCCCGTGCGGCGCGTGGGCCGGGTGAGGTGCGTGGTCAGCCGATGCGCTTGGACAGCGTGTGCTCCGGCCCCTCCTGCCAGCGCGCCATGGCCCACAGCAGATCCGACAGCCGGTTGAGGTAGGGCACGACGAAGGAGCCTTCTTGTGGCTC
>DATNLP010000540.1:0-2719 GCA_035602795.1 Acidimicrobiales bacterium
GAGGATCGGGTGCTGCCCGCCCTGGCCGAGGGCGACCAGGTGGTGGGCTCCACGTTCGTCCCGGGGTCGCACACCACCCAGCCGCCGGCCCGCTACACCGAGGCGTCGCTCGTCAAAGCCATGGAGGAGCTCGGAGTCGGCCGGCCCTCGACCTACGCCAGCGTCATCGCCACCATTCTCGACCGCGGCTACGTGTGGAAGAAGGGTGCCGCGCTGGTACCGAGCTTCACCGCCTTCGCCGTGGTCGGCCTGCTCGAGCGCTATTTCGGCAACCTGGTGGACTACGGCTTCACCGCCAGCATGGAGGACGACCTCGACGACATCGCGGCCGGAACGGAGGAGGCACTGCCCTGGCTCACGCGCTTCTATTTCGGCAGCAGCGCGCCCGGCGCCATGGCGAGCGACGGGACGGAGGTCGACACGCTCGGGTTGAAGGCGACGGTGTCGTCGCATCTGGCCGAGATCGACGCCCGCGAGGTCAACTCCATCCCGCTCGGCGACGGGAGCGACGGTGAGCCGATCGTGGCCCGGGTCGGGCGCTACGGGCCGTACCTCCAACGCGGTGAGGACCGGGCGTCGATTCCCGACGACACCGCCCCCGACGAGTTGACAATCGAGCGCGCCGAGGAGATCCTCGCCGCGCCGTCCAACGACCGCGTGCTCGGCCTCGACCCCGACAGTGGGCTGGATGTGCAGGTCAAGTCCGGGCGCTTCGGGCCCTACGTCCAGGTGGGCGAGGTGACCGACGGCGGTGAGAGGCCGCGCACGGCCTCGCTGTTCTCCTCCATGGAGCCGGCGACGCTCACGCTGGAACAGGCGCTGGAGCTGTTGCGCATCCCGCGCACGGTTGGGACCGACCCGGACACGGGCGAGGACGTCGTGGCGCACAACGGCCGGTTCGGCCCCTATCTGAAGCGAGGCAACGACACCCGCAGCCTGAGCGCCGAGGACCACCTGCTGACGGTCACGCTGGACGAGGCGCGGGCCCTGTTCGCCCAGCCCAAGCAGCGACGTGGCCGGACGGCGGCGCCCCCGCTGCGCGAACTCGGGGCGGACCCGTCGACGAACTTGCCTGTCGTCTTGAAGGAGGGCCGGTTCGGGCCTTACGTGACCGACGGCACGACCAATGCCAGCCTGCGCAAGGGCGACGAGGTGGAGTCCATCACCATCGAGCGGGCCTCCGAGCTGTTGGCCGACCGCCGGGCCGCCGGCCCGGCCAAGAAGAGGAAGGCGGCCAAGAAGGCGGCGCCGGCCAAGAAGAAGTCCACGGCGAAGAAGGGGGCGGCGAAGAAGGGGGCGGCGAAGAAGGCGGCGGTCACCAAGAAGGCGGCCGGCAACGGATCGGCGTCCATGAAGGCCGCACCGACCGAACCCTTCTGACGTGCCGGCCCGCGGTCGCCTCATCGCGCTCGAGGGCATCGACGGGTGCGGCAAGTCGACCCAGGCGCGCGCGCTGGCCGAGGCACTCGCGGCACGCCTCACCCATGAGCCCGGGGCCACGCCCGTCGGCGCGCTGCTGCGACAGGTCCTGCTCGCTCCCGAGGTCCCCGGACCGTCGCCCCGGGCCGAGGCGTTGCTGATGGCGGCCGACCGGGCGGAGCACGTGGTCGCGGTGGTGGAGCCGGCGCTGGCCGCCGGGGAGTGGGTGGTGAGTGACCGCTATACGGGCTCAACCCTCGCCTACCAGGGCTACGGTCGTGGGCTGGACCTCGACGGGCTGCGTGCGTTGGTGGACTGGGCGACCGGCGGGCTGGCCGCCGACCTGTCCGTGCTCGTCGACGTGCCGGTCGAGGTGGCAGCGACCCGGCTCGCCACCGCGCCGGGCGGCGCCGACCGGTTGGAGCGGCTGGGCCCGGAGTTCGCGGCGCGGGTGCGTGACGGGTTCCTGGCCCTGGCCGACGCCGAACCGAGCCGGTGGGTGGTGGTCGACGGCACGGAGGACGTAGCGTCACTGACGGCGCGTATCGTGGCGTTCGTGCACGAACGGCTCGGTGAAGCACCGGCCTCGATCCGGTGAGCGAGGAGCACCCGGTCGGCGCGCTCTTCGACGGGGTCGTCGGGCAGGAGGACGCCGTCGCTGCGCTGCGGGCGGCGGCGCGCAAGCCCGTGCATGCCTACCTGTTCCTGGGGCCGTCGGGCAACGGCGGCCTCACCGCGGCGCACGGGTTCGCCGCCGCGCTCCTGTGCCCCGACGGAGGGTGTGGCCAGTGCGCCACCTGCCGGGCGGCGCTAGTCGGGACAGACCCGGACCTCCACGTCTTGCGCCGGAGCGGAGCGTCGGTGTCCAAGGAGATGATCCGTCAGGTCGTCCAGCTGGCCCACCGCCGCCCGCTGGCCTCCTCCCGCCAGGTGATCGTTGTGCCCGACATGCATCTCGTGCTCGAGCGGGCTCCCGTGTTGCTCAAGGCACTCGAGGAGCCGCCTGGCGACACCGTGTTCGTGCTGCTGGCCGACGAAATGAACGCAGACCTGGTCACCATCGCCAGTCGTTGCGTGGTGGTGCCCTTCCCGCAAGTGCCGCGGGATGTGGTGCTGCGCTGGCTCGCCGCGGCGGGCGTGGCGGACGACCTGGCGGCGGCCGTGACCGACAGCAGTGGCGGCAATCCCGAGCGGGCCCGCGTCATGCTCGAAGATCCCGACGTTGCGGCGCGCGTAGCCCTGTGGGCGGCGGTGCCCGAGGAGTTGCGCACCGCCGGCGCCTCGGCCGCTGGCCTGACCC
>DATNLP010000107.1:0-23467 GCA_035602795.1 Acidimicrobiales bacterium
GCTCAAAGTCGTCTGGCACGGTTGTATTAGCCGACCACCGCCGACGACCGCAGGCTTTCGATCGCGGCGTCGGTCAGTCCGAGCTCATCGCGTAAGACCTCGTCCGTGTGCTCTCCGAGCCATGGGATCCGTCGGTCACGACCGTCGCCCCGGTCGACGATCCGCGCCGGATTGCCGGGTATCAGCACCGGTTGGTCGACTCCATCGGTCCGCTCGATGCCGACAAGCATCTGACGAGCGGTGACGTGAGGATCGGCCACCAGTTCCTCGGCCCGTACGCAGGGGCCGGCGGCAATGCCGGCCTCGCTCAGGACCTCGCACACCTCCCGTCGGCTTCGCCCGGCCGCCCACTTCTCGACGGCCGGGCGGATGACCTCCTCGAGGTGCTGGACCCAGCCGTACGGGGTGGCGAAACGCTCTTCGGTGATCCACTCGGGATGTCCGATGAGGTGAGCCAGACGCTCGAAGAAGTGGACGCGGGCCACCTGCATGACGAACCAGCCGTCGGCGGCTCGAAAGCCATGGTTGATCACCGAGCCCGAGTCGCCGCCATCGATTCCCATCGACCAGTAGTTCGTCACGATGTCCGTCATGGCCATCACCGCGTCGAGCATGGCGACGTCGACGTACGCCGGACGACCGGTCCGGTCGCGGTCCCTCAGCGCGGCGAGGATCCCGATGGTGGTGTACAGCGCAGCTCCGATGTCACCGAGCGCACCGACGGGCGACACCACCGGCGGTAGGTCGTCCTGGCGCTTCATTTCGTAGACACCCGACATGGCCTCGACGATCGGAGCGAAGGCGGGCCAATCACGGTAGGGGCTCGGCACGGAATTGCCGAAGCCCGACACCGACGCGTAGACGACCCGGGGATGGACGGCCACGATGTCGTCGTAGCCGAGTCCCATGCGATCCATCGCGCCCGCTTTGAAATTCTCGGCAAAGATGTCAAAGCGAGGGGCCAGATCGAGTACGAGCTGACGCCCGTCGGGCTGTTTCAGGTCGACGCACATGGTTCGCTTGTTCAAGTTGTTGCGCAGGAAGGTCGCCCCAACGGCACGCCCTCCAGGATCGGACATCGCCGGAAGCGAGGCCCGACCAAGCTCGCCTGCCAGCGGTTCGATCTTGACGACGTCAGCGCCGAGACGCGCCAGGAGTTGGGTGGCGTAGGGCAGGGCCTGCATCTGCTCGATGGCCAGCACCCGGACCCCCTCGAGGGGCCGCCCCGCTGCGGCGATCGCTCCCGACTCTGCCGCAGCGAACTCCATCTTGAATATTATATCCGAATGATCCCGCTTGGTTTGCGGGTGCGGCGCGCCCGATGCGCTGCTTGGCTATCGCCCCGTGAAGCGGGGCGAGCGCTTCTCCCTGCTCGCGTCGCCGTACTCCCGGAAGTCCTCCGAACGGCTGGACACCTCCATCGCCCACGCTTCATCGGCGAGGTGACTGTTCAGGTCGGAGGTCAGCGCGCGGTGGAGTAACAGCTTGGTGAGCCCGACCGCGACGGTCGGTGCGGCCGCCAGGCGATCGACGAGCTCCTTCGAGACGGTATCCAGGTGGTCTGTCGGCACAGCACGGTGGACCAGTCCCCACGAAGCGGCATCTGCTCCCGAGACCTTTTCCCCCAACATGAGCATCTCGCGGGCCCGGGCGACGCCGGCGAGACGGGGTATGAGCCAGCTGGCAGCGCTGTCGGGCGTGAAGGCGAAGGCCGTGAAGGGCGCCCAGAGCCGGGCGTCATCCGCCACCAAGGCGAAGTCCGTGGCGAGGAGGATGTCGAGACCGAGGCCGATGACCCACCCGCGGGCGGTGCAGACGATGGGTGTCTGGCAGGTGAGCATCGCCGGGATGAGACGGTTGACCTGTGCGTTCATGCGCCGGTGCACCGAGCCCACGCGGGGCCGATCGGGACCGGGTGTCCGTTCCGCCAGATCGAAGCCCGAGCAGAAATGCTCGCCTTCACCTTCCAGGTGGATGACCCGCACCGACTCGTCACTGGCGGCGGCGTCCACCGTGTCGGTCAGCGCATAGACCATGGGGTCGGTGAGGCTGTTGCGTCGCTTCGGCCGATCGATCCGTAACCGCAGGACCGGTCCGTCATGTTCGAGCGTGAGCCCGGCCGGCATGTCGGGGTACGGCTTCACCGTTGTTCCTCGGCGGCGAACCGATCGGCCAGCGCGTCCAAGGCTTCCTGGCAGGTGGCGGCTCCCCCCGGCGGCTGCGGAAGACGGATTTCGCCGTGCTCATGGGAGGGCAAGAGGATGGTCGCATGGCCGGGCGTTGTCGTCTCGCCCCGTTGGTTCTCCCCCCAGACATCGAGATCGACGGCCGGTCGACCCTCCTCCGAGAGGTACTTGCGGGTGACCCGCCCCCGTATCCAGTGGGTGTCGCCCACATAGTTGAATTTGCGGAACTGGCAGTCCAGCTTCCAGAGCCAGGCGTCGTCACCCATCCAGTCGGTGCACAGGTGGATCAACCAGGTCTCGCGCATGCGGCCGTAGTCGTAGCAGGCGGGGTTGCCCGCCCGGCGGGCCCATTCGGGGTCCCAGTGCACGCGTTGTTGCACGTCGGGGATGTTCAGGTCATCGGGCGCGAAGAAGCGGGGCTTGCGCTGCCGTTGGTCGTGGCCCAACCCGAGCGCGGCCACCCCGTACAGCCCCATGCCCATGCCGGTGTGCCACACGACCATGTCGGTCACCCGCAGCGGGCCTTTGACCAGTGGTGGGAGCTCGTCGCCCTCGCTGACGCCCTCCCACCAGCGGGGTGCCGCGCCGCGCCGCCGGGCTCTCTCCTGGGCGACTGCCTCGCCGATGGCCGCAATCTCGTCGTCGGTGTACGGGCGGATCTCGACCTCCTCGTTCTTCTTGCGCTCGGTCGCTTTCTCGCGCTCGGCCCGGATCATCAGGCGGTACTGCCCCGAGAGGACAGGACCCTCGGCCGCGGCGAACACCTCCGCCAGCCATTCGTGGACGGCGCGACCGGCGAAGTCACCCACCTTGTCGTGTACCCCCACCAGTGCGTTGCGACGCGACACCCGCATGCCCGGGCGCAGAGGATTCCACCACTCCCGGAACGATCCCGAGTAGAAGGCATGCACGCCTCCGAGCGGGTCGCCCTTCATAAGGGCCTTCGTGTCGCCTTCGAGAGCGGTGACCTCGTCCTCTCCGATGAGCGTGTCCCCTCCGACTAGGTGAGGGGGGGCGATGGGGCCGTCCCAACGAGTGGCGGCGCCGTAGGAGGGGTCGCACCAGAGAGGGTTGTCGTCGCCATAGGCCTCGGCGACGTGCCGAAAGGCGTCTTCGTTAGGGACCCGGTAATGAGGTGGGTTCGTGTGGGGACGCGCGATCCCGATGCGCTCCCGGAGCCGGGCCACCCCCTCGTCGGTGATGGCGTCAGGCACGCCGAGGCCTCGTCTCAGGGTCTATGAAAGGGGTGCATGGGCTGGCCACATTCCAAAGTCGATGCAATGTGTCCCCCTTCTCGAACTGAGAACTCCCCGACGTGTTGCCCGTGCCAAGGGTCATCCGTGCCCCATCCCCGTCTCTCGGCTTGAGGAGCCTGAGTATACGGTAGCGAATTTCAAATATAGTATACGAACGTATGCATCCGGGATCTCCGATCCGCGCGGGCGACCTCGTTGGTCGCGGTCACCGCTTCGAGGGACTGTAACTTCGCCCGGGGAGACGCGACCTGAGCCGCCGGTGCGTGCTCGGCCATCCGCCTTCGTCTGAGTCAGATGGGCCGACCGCCGCCATGGCCACCTTTTGGGCGGAGTCCTTACTGTGTGGAGGCAGCGATGGATTTTGACGACACGGACGAGGACGCCGCGTTCCGGCGCGAGGTGTCGGCGTGGCTCAAAGGGCATGCAGAGGTCAGAACGGGCTTGGACAACTGGTCCCGGAATCCCATGCATCCCGACTACGTTCGCCGATGCCGCGAGTGGCAGCACACCCTCTTCGAAGGTGGTTGGGGTGCCATTACCTGGCCCACCCAGTACGGCGGAAGGGGCGACAGTGCCTGGCATCAAGCCATCTTCAACCAGGAGATGGCCAAATACGACGTCTCGGTCGGAGTGTTCTCCGTCGGGATCGACATGGCAGGACCGACCCTCATCGCGCACGGATCCGAGGAGCAGAAGCACCGTTACCTCTCGGCCATGCTGAGCGGGGAGGAGGTGTGGTGCCAGCTGTTCTCGGAGCCAGACGCCGGGTCAGACCTTGCAGGGCTGAAGACCCGCGCCGAACGCGACGGGGACGCATTCGTGGTCAACGGTCAGAAGGTTTGGACATCGGGTGCCCAACACAGTGATTGGGCGATCCTGATCGCTCGGACGAATCCGGACGTCCCCAAGCACAAGGGCATCACCTACTTCCTCGTCGATATGCACACCCCCGGAATCGAGGTCCGTCCGCTGCGCCAGATCACGGGGAGAGCCCATTTCAACGAGGTCTTTCTGACGGACATCATCATCCCAGCCGCGAACGTGGTGGGGGAGGTCGACGGTGGATGGGCCGTCGCACACACCACCATGAGCTATGAGCGCGCGCTCATCGGCGGTACCGGGCAGAGTTTCACCGTCGGGCAGGTCTTGGACTTGGCCCGACGTAGCGGTTGCAGCACCTACCCGCACATCCGCCAGCACCTGGCGGATTTCTACACGCGGCTGGAACTCCTCCGTTTCATGAATTACCGCGTGCAGACGGCCCTGTCGAAGGGGCGCCTACCCGGCCCAGAGGCGTCCGCCACCAAACTGTTCGTCTCCCAGCACATGAGCCTCACGGCCGAGCTGTTCATGGAGCTGCTTGGTGCCAACGGGATGCTGGCCGGCGACGCAGCGCCTGATGGCGGCATCTGGGAGACGGCTTTCCTGAACCAGTGGAGTTCCAGACTCGGAGGCGGCACCGACAACATCCAGCGCAACTCCCTGGGCGAGCGGGTGCTCGGACTTCCACGAGAGCCACGGAGCGACAAGGATCAGCCGTTCAGCGAGTTGGGCTGAGCCAGATGGGCAGGCGCAGCGCAGATGTTCGAGGGTCCACAATAGGGCGTATCGGTCGAAGGAAAGGGACGCGATGACAGACAAGGTGTTGCTCGAGGTGAACGGTCCCATTGCCGTGATCACCAACAACAATCCGGACAAACGCAACGCCTTCGATGACGATATGGACGCCCGTCTGTTTGACATCCTGACCGAGTTGAAAGCTCGTCCGGAGGTGCGCGCCGTCATCTGGCGTGGCGAGGGGAAGGCCTGGTCGTCAGGACGGGATGTGTCCGTCATCGGGAACAACGCCACCTCCCTCAGCCATCACGAGCTTATGAGCCGCGGCCATCGGGGCATCTTGCAAGTGTTCGACATGGATGCACCGATCATCGTGGCCATCCACGGGTGGGCCATCGGGGGATCTTTCCAGCGTGCGCTCCTGTGCGACATCAGGATCGCGGCTGAGGGGTCACGCTTCATGCTGCCCGAAGTGGGCCACGGCGTCATCCCTGACACCGGCGGCATGGGGCGGCTCTACGAGATCTGTGGCAGCGGTGTGGCCAGCGACCTCGTGCTCACCGGGCGCGCCATGGGCGCCGAAGAGGCCTACGGGCACGGGATCGTCTCGCGTCTCGTGGCACCCGAGGCACTCGACGAGACGGCGTGGGAGATGGCGAACAAGATCGCGGCCTCGCCGAGGGTGACGGTCAAGATGGCCCGCCGTGTGCTGCGACACCTGAGCGAACCAGGGATACGGTCCTCCATGGAGGACGAGCTGATCTACCAAACCTTCATCAACAAGTCATCCGACTTCGCTGAATTCCGCGCCGCCAGCGCCGAAGGACGCGAGCCGCATTACACGGGGAGCTGACCATGACCCAACAGAGCGGACTTCCCGAGCCGCCACCCATAGGAGCGATGGCACTGCCCGCAGGCACCTTTGCCGGGAGCTCTGTCTTCATCACCGGAGGGGGAACCGGGCTCGGCAAGGCCATCGCCACGGAATTTGCGCGGCTGGGGGCGGACCTGGTGATCGCCAGTCGGAAGGCCGAGCATCTGGACGCCGGCCGAGAGGCGATCGAAGCACTCGGCGGGCGAGTGCTCGGCGTGACGTGCGACATCCGAGACGCCGATCAGGTCAGTGCCTCATTCGACGAGGCCACCGCAACATTCGGCCTCCCCAACGTGCTCATCAACAACGCGGCAGCGAACTTTCCGGTGCCGGCGGAGGACATGTCCCCCAACGCCTGGCGGACCGTCGTCGACATCACACTCAACGGCACCTTCTTCTGTTCGCGTGAATTCGCCCGGCGTCATATCGAAGGTGGAACGGCCGGGTCCATCGTCAACGTCGGGGCTTCCTACGCCTGGACGGGTGGTCCGGGATTCGCCCACTCGGCCGCCGCCAAGGCGGGGGTGAAGAACATGGTGGAGACGCTCGCTGTGGAGTGGGGACCATACGGGATTCAGGTCAATGGGTTGGTGCCCGGCCTCTTCCCTCACGAGGACATGACGGCTGACATCAGGGGCAACCTTGACCGGACCAACGAGAAGGACGCCTGCCAGCCGGCGCTCCGGGTGGGGCGGCTGCAAGAGCTCGGCTGGGCTGCGACATTCCTTGCCTCACCCTTCGCCCGGTTCATCTCCGGGCATACCCTCGTCGTCGACGGGGCCAATTGGCAGCGCCGAACATTGACGAATGCTGCCGTAGTTACAGTGCGGGACCAAATGGGACGCGGGCCGTTCGATCCCGCACCGGCTCGGTAGGAACCCAACGCCTCGATGAGAGAATTCAATCTCGCCGATCTGTGGGAGGCGGTCGCCGACTGCGTCCCGGATCGGGTCGCCCTTCGCTGTGGTGAACAGTGCCGGACCTACGCGCAACTCGAAGAACAGTCCAATCGACTGGCCCACTGGTACCTCGAGCAGGGCATTCAGACCGGAGACCATATCGGCCTCTATCTGCAGAACTGTGTTGAATACGTGGAGGCCACGTTGGCCGCCTACAAGGTCCGAGCGGTGCCGATCAACATCAATTATCGGTACACCGCGGGGGAGTTGGAACACCTGTTCAACGACGCCGACCTCGTAGGAGTGGTGCATCAGGCTGACTTCACGACCCAGGTGGCCGAGGTGGAACCACAGGTGCCCACGCTGCGGTGGAAGCTGGCCACTGGTTCGACGTACGACGGAGCTCTGGCGTCGTCGTCGGCGAAGCGGGACTTTGGCCTCCGGTCGGCGGACGATGCCTACATTTTGTACACGGGCGGTACCACCGGTTTACCCAAGGGCGTGGTGTGGCGACAGGAGGATGCCTTCTTCGCCTGCATGGGAGGCGGCAACCCCGCCCTTCCCGAGGTCACGTCGACCGACGAGCTACTGGAGCGCATCGCTCCCGCGCAGAGCACCTTCTTGCTCCTGGCTCCGCTCATGCACGCTGCGGGTGGCTGGGTGGTGCTGCTGCACCTCTTCAGTGGAAACAAGGTCGTGCTGTGGTCGGGCTCACTCGACCCGCACGAGGTCTGGCGCACGATCGAACGCGAGAAGGTGACGGCCACCAGCACGGTCGGTGATGCAGTCATGCGACCCCTGCTCGACGCCTGGGACGACTTCGATCCGAAGCCCGACATCGAATCACTGGCCGTGGTCAGCTCGGGTGGGGCGCCCTTGTCGACGGCGTTGCGCGATCGCTTCCTCGGCACCTTCTCGTCCATCCCACTCTCCGACGGGTACGGGTCGTCTGAGACGGGGATTCAGGCCGGACGCATCTTCTTGGGGCCGACCGGGGACAAGCCGGAGCCGCAGTTCATAGCCCAGCAGGCGGTGGTGATGAGCGAGGAGACGCGCCAACCGGTGGAGCCAGGCTCGGGCCTCGTCGGTCGCGTGGCTCGCACCGGACGTATCCCGTTGGGGTACTACAAGGACCCGGAGCGATCGGCCACAACGTTCGTCGAATGGGACGGGCGGCGATGGTCGCTCACCGGGGACATGGGCACGGTTGCCGCGGATGGCACCATCACGTTGCTCGGGCGCGGCTCCCTGTGCATCAACACGGGAGGCGAGAAGGTCTATCCCGAGGAAGTGGAGGCCGTGCTGCGTCAATCGCGCTCCGTCTACGACGTGGTCGTTGCGGGCGTGCCCGACGAGCGCTGGGGGGAGCGAGTAGTCGCCGTCGTTCAGCGGACGCCCGGGACGGATCCGACCGACGGGGAACTGATGAGCCTGGCCAGGGCCTCGCTGGCTGGCTACAAGGTGCCGAAACAGGTCGTTTTCGTCGACGAGGTTGTTCGGTCTCCGAGTGGGAAGGCCGACTACCGCTGGGCGGCTGAGACGGCTGCTTCAGCCTGAAGACCCGAACAGTGCCCCCTCCCGTCGAGCCGCACGACCTCGGCACACTGCGTCACCGCTGCTCCGGGAGCTGGCCGACGAGGCCAGACCGCCGCAGGTCCTCGATGGCCGCAGGCGAGTAGCCGAGGTCCTCGAGAACAGCGTCGTTGTCGCGGCCAAGAGTCGGCGCCGGTGACCGGAGCCAGTGGCCCACCCGCGAGAAGCGAAACGGCAGCGTCGGGATCTCATGAGCTCCGGTGACGGCATGGTCTTCCACCTCGAACAGGCCGCGATATCGGAGTTGGGGGTTGGCCGCGATCTCACGGGGAGGAACCACCACAGCCGAAGGTATGCCCAGGTCGAGAAGCATTTGGGCGGACTCCTCGGCCGAGCGCTGGCTGGTCCACGATATGAGCTGACCGTCGATGTGGTCATGCGCACGGCGCCGGCCGTCGGGGTTCGTCAACTCTTCACTGTGGGCCCATGACGGATCGCCCAGCAACGACCGCAGGGACCGCCATTGATCGTCACTCGCCACGGCGATGGCGACCCATTGGTCCTCGCCGGCAGCGGGGTAGACCCCTTGGGGGGCAGCCTGCGGACCCCGATTGCCGTGGCGACAGAGCAACGTCCCAGTGGAGCCGTACTCGACGACTTGTTCGGCTGCTGCATTGAGGACGGACTCGACCATGGCTGCTTCGACCAAGATGCCGCCGCCACGTTGATCGCGCTCCATCAATGCAAGCATGGTGGCAATCACCGCATGCATCCCGGCCAGGGGGTCGCAGGCCCCCCGCACCAACACCGGAGGCCCGTCGACAAACCCCGTCAACCAGGACATGCCGGTCAGACACTCCATGGTCTGGGCGAATCCCGTCCGATCCCGCCACGGCCCATCGAGACCGAAGGCCGGCATTCGCACCATGATCAGCCGATCGTTGAGCGCGTGGACGCGATCCCAGTCGAAGCCGAACTGCTCCATGACTCGAGGAGTGAAGTTCTCCACCAGGACATCGGCGGTCTGCAGCAGGCGTTCGAACATCTCGGATCCCTCTGGACGGGACAGATCGAAGGTCACCCCACGTTTGCCCGCGTTGGCGGCATGGAAAATCGGGCTCCACTCCCACCACAGGTCGTCTGTCGGTGGCCGCGTACTGGCAAAGCGCATGTTGTCCGGTCTCGTAACCGATTCAACCTTGATGACCTCGGCCCCGAGACCGGCCAGGGCGGCGGTGGCTACTGGGCCGGCCCACCAAGCGGTGCAGTCAACGACCCGAATGTCGGCTAGGGGGAGCCGCCAGCCCTCGGCCGCGTCACGAGCTTCAGGGTCGGCAGCGCGGCCGGGACGCGTACCCGTTCGCGGGAGCCAGTCGACCGAGTCGCCATGCTGACCGAGTCTCGGGGCAGCAGTGAACGGTCTTGGCGACACCCCTGAGACGCGGTACGGAATACGGGGTTGGA
The DNA here is from genome assembly GCA_035602795.1 of Acidimicrobiales bacterium. Lineage (GTDB taxonomy): Bacteria > Actinomycetota > Acidimicrobiia > Acidimicrobiales > RAAP-2 > Bog-473. The sequence goes on from DATNLP010000107.1 coordinate 9,770, forward strand.
GGAATCGACCGGAGGGATTGGGTACGAAGGCGCCGCGGGCCACGAACTGCTCGAACTCAGTCATGGTCGAGCCGTTGAGGAGGGGGCCGGCTGGGATCCGGAACAATGCGGCCGCCGCCAAAATCTCCTCCGTGGTGTGGTCCGTGGTGTAGTGGTGGACGGCGGACAGAAACTCCTCGCGGCGACGGAATCGCTTGGCGACCTGCGGAAGGTCGGGGTCAGCCAAGAGATCGGGCCGCTCGATCATGAGCAGGAAGTCCTGGAATTGTTGCGCGCTGTTGGTGGTGATGACGAAGTAGCCGTCCCGGGTCGGCTCAATCGAGGGGACCTCGATCGTCCTTCCTGTCCCCGCCACCTGAGGCCTCCCGGCGAACGACGCGAACACCGAGGGGTACGTGACCATGGTGACCGCCATACAGTCGAGCATCGCCACATCGACCACCTCCCCGTGGCCGCAGCGAGATGCCTCGCGAAGCGCAGCAGTTGCCCCCAGCGCCGCATAGGTGCCCGCCGTCCACTCACCCAGGCGGCCGCCGGCGGCCAGCGGGGGCTGTTCCGGGAGGCCGCGCTGCCCGATGGACCCGCACGCGGCCTGCAGGGTGAACTCCGTGCTCGGACGACCAACCCAGGGCCCCGCAGTGCCGAATGGCGTGATGGTGACGATCACCAATGACGGGTTCTCGGCCCAGAGGGGACCAGGGTCGGTGGGCTCGTTGCTCACGAAGACGTCCGCTGTGGCCAGCAAGTCCCTCGCGTCACCCTGAACCGAGCGCTTCGACGTGTTGAGGTATTCGAAGAGAGCACCGGAACCCCACCGCCGCAACGGGTCGCCTTCGGGTGACTCCACCTTGACCACGTCCGCACCGGCATCCGCCAGCAGTTTGGAGCAGTATGGGCCGGCAATTTCGGTGGTGCAGTCGACCACGCGGACGCCGTCGAGCATCAGGGTGCATCCCGTCGTTTCGCTATCGCGCAGAGGTTCGTGGCCAGCGGACAGCGCATGAGGAACTGAATATAATATGGAGATTTCTGGCCGGCACGCGTGCTGGCTTGTTTGGATCCAAAGGGGCGCCGATGAAGGCAAATGACATGATCCTCATCAGCGTGGACGATCACATTGCGGAGCCCGCGGACATGTTCGAGGGTCACGTGCCTGCAAAGTACCGAGACCTGGTGCCCCGGGTCGAAACGGACGGGCATGGATTCCAGCAATGGTGGTATGGCGACAAGAAGGGTCGGAACCTTGGGCTGAACGCCGTAGCCGGCAAGCCGCCAGAGATGTACAACGTCAACCCGAGTAGTTACAGCGAAATGCGCCCGGGTTGCTATGACGTGCACGAGCGAGTACGTGACATGTCCGCCGGGGGCACACTGGCGGGCCTCAACTTCCCGAATTGGACAGGCTTCTCGGGTCAGGTGCTCAACGAGGGCCCGGATCGGGTTGTGAACGAAGTGATGATCAGGGCGTACAACGACTGGCATGTCGACGAGTGGTGCGCCAGCTATCCGGATCGCTTCATACCGTGCGGCATTCTGCCGCTCTTCGACGTGCACAAAGCGGCGGACGAAGTCCGTCGGCTCGACGGGAAGGGGTGCCACGCTGTGACCTTCTCGGAGAACCCGGCGGCTCTCCACATGCCGTCGATCCACTCAGGTCACTGGGATCCCCTCTTCGCGGCGTGCTCGGACGTGGGCACCGTCTTGTGCCTGCATGTCGGTTCGTCGTCCAAGGCCGCGGCAACCTCCGCGGACGCACCCGCCTCGGTGGCGATGGGGCTCTCGTCGGTGATGTCGATATATTCGTTGGGTGATCTGTTGTGGGCCGACTTCTGGTGGCGCTTTCCCGACCTGATGTTCTCTCTCACGGAGGGGGACATCGGGTGGATCCCATATTTCCTCCAGCGGGCTGAGCACATTCAGCAGCGTCACTCGGGCTGGACAGGGCAGGGCTTCCCTGACGGCATGGGACCCGCCGACGTGTTCAAGCAGCGGGTTCTCTGCTGCTTCATCAACGATCCCGTCGGTGTGAGCCTCCTCAGCCAGTTCAATATCGAGAACGTCTGTTGGGAGTCGGACTTTCCGCACTCTGACAGCTCCTGGCCCAACGGGCCCGAGGTCAACGAGGCGCAGTTTGCCGCGCTCTCCGACGAACAGATCAACAAGATCACTCACGAGAATGCCATGCGGCACTTCTCGTTCAACCCGTTTTTCATCCGTCCGCGGGAGAAAGCGACGGTCCGCGCGCTCAGGGCGGAAGCGACGGACGTGGATACCGTGACCAGGGTGGGCCGAGCGCCGGACCAGAGTGACCGTGACTACTTCAGGAGCCTGGGACCTCGGACGGCGCCGACCCCGGCGACTCTTCCCTGACTCGAACCAGCGGTCGAAGCCAAGTTCTAGCTCGACCAGGTCTGCAATCCCCGGCCCTGGGTGCCGAAGATCTGCGTCGTGATGACATCACCTAGCTGAGAGGCGTCCCAACGCTGTCCGTCGCTCGAAGCCGTCGCGACCTCCCGCCAGCCCTGCATGAGGTGGATCTTGTCGCCGATGACCCGGATGACCTGCCCGGTGACGTACTGCGCCTCGTCCGAGGCCAGCCAGGCGACCAGCGGGGAACTTCCCGCGGGATCCAATGGATGGAAGGAGTCCTCCGCGATCTCATCCGGCTCGACCACCGCAGGGGCATTGGGCATGGTGCCCGTGATGCGGGTTGCTCCGGCCGGTCCGATGGCGTTCACCGTGACCCCGAGACGGTGGAGCTCCAGTGCAAGGGTCAGCGTGAGCCCGACCACAGCCGCCTTGGCGGTCGCGTAGTTCGTCTGACCGAAATTGCCCACGAGGCCGGCCCCTGACGTCGTATTGATGATGCGGCCCCGGCTGTCCAGGCCGGCCTTAGCGAGCGATCGCCAATGACGAGCTGCGGCGCGGCTTGTGAGCCACGGCCCTCGCACGTGAACTCCCATGACGGCGTCCCATGCTCCGGTCGTCAGATTCCAGATGACCCCGTCGCGCACGATGCCGGCGTTGTTAACCAGGATGTCGAGCCGACCCCATTCGCTTATCGCGCGGTCGATCATTGCTTCAGCGTCGGCTTCGTCGGCTACGTTTCCGTAGTCCGCTATCGCGGTTCCCTCACGCATAGCGATGAGCTCGACCGTGAGATCAGCGTCCTTGCTGGAGCCCTCGCCGGTCACCGAACTCCCCAGGTCGTTGACCACGACACGTGCACCGTGACGCGCCAACTCCAGAGCATGACCGCGACCGATGCCATGGCCCGCCCCCGTGACAACGGCCACCTTTCCTTCAAGCATTTTGTTCATGCGTCCTTGCCCTCGCAGCGGTCGGGAATCGTTTCGAATGGAGCGGACGTCAACGGTGCGTTGGGCCGTCGCTATTCCCGCATATCATATACAAAGGGTCCGAAGACAAAGCTGCACCCTTCCAATCTCGCCGGTGGATGTGCCGGCTCAGCTGGCCCGGCGAGTCAGCGTCCAGCCGTTCTCGGCCATCACGGTGTGGATCTCGGGCTCACTGAATCCATGTCGTCGGAGGTCCAACGCGAAGTTGCGTGGTTCGGCTAGACCTTCGGCGTGTGGCCAGTCCGAACCGAACAGGATCTGCTCCGTGCCGACGGCCTCTTTTAGCTGAGCCAGATTGTCCTCGTAAAAGGGCGCGATCCAAATGTGATGGCGCAGTTTCTCGACCGGGTCTGACTGGAACGACGCTGGCATTTGGGAGTACGCCTTCTTCAGTTTCTTGATCAGGACGGACACCCAACCTGCCCCGGACTCAATGCTCGCCACCCGCACCCTCGGGAAGCGGTCGAAAAGGCCCTGGCACAGGAAGGCAGCCATCGTCTCAAAGGGCGGACGGTCAGAACTGAGGACCGTGCGGAGGGGAGAGAAGCGGAACGCTTCAAAGTCGCCGGCGGGCTCCCAGTCATTCAGGTACCGGCCATAGCCCGCGTCGCCCGAGTGGATCCCGACGGTCACCCCGGACTCGTTGACCAGACCCCAGAAGGGATCGAAGCGAGTGTCAGCTGGAGAGATGAGACCGCTCGGCGTGTGGGCCGGGCCGCCCTTGATGCAGACGATCCGGGCATCAGCGTCGAGGACACGACGAAGCTCGGTAACAGCGGCATCAACATCGATGAGGGTGATCATTGGCGCCGCAAAGATCCTCTCCTTATAGGCGTAACCCCAGTCGTCTTCAAGCCACCTGTTGAATGCTTCGAAGGCGGCGATCAGTGCACCCGGATCATCCGCGAGCGCTTCCTCCATGCCGACGCCGAGCGTGGGGAACAGGAAGCAACCATCAAGACCCTGTTCGTCCATGACCGAGAGGCGAGCGTTGCGATCGCGGTACTCGGGTCGGATGGGTTCGAGGTCCCCGAAGAGGGACCGGATGTCCTTCGCTTCTTGGTTCTTCCCGCGAAAATATTCGTCGAGGCTGCCTGGTTTGGCGACGGGGTCGAACAAGGGGTTGGGGATGAACCTGTTCACTTTGCCGCCGACGAGGAGTCGTTGCCTCCCGTTGATCTCGGCCCACTGCATGGCGCGCTTTGCCATGGCCCTGTCGATATGACGGGTATAGGCGTCGATGGCTTCGTAGTAGTGGTTGTCGGCGTCGAACGTCTTGTAGTCGATTGCGGCCGTCGAATCGGACGCAGTATCGGTGGTTGCGGTCGTCACTTCACTCCTCAGTCGGTGGCGGTTACGACATCCTCACGTACGCGGCGTGGACCTACTGCAGCCCGAGAACCCTCAGGGCATTGGTACGGAGGAACTTAGGCCATACCTCGTCCTTGAACCCGACGGTGGCCATTTCGGTCATGATGCGCTCCAGGGAGAGTCCCATGGGGAAGTATCCGGCGTAGATGATCTTGTCTGCGCCCCGGGTGTTGGCGTAGTTGATGATGTCCCGCGGGTAGTACTTGGGGGCGAAAGCACTCGTCGAGTAGTGCAGCCCCGGCCACTTCAACATCAGCTTCACGGCGAGTTCCGTCCATGGTTCGCAACCGTGTCGCGTCACGAAGATCAGGTCCGGAAAGTCGTACATGACCTCATCTATGAGCTCGACGTGCTGGCAGGCTGCCTTCAAGCGAGGGCCCGGAATGCCGGCACAACAGAAGATCGGGATGCCAAGTTCGACGCACTTTGCATAAATCGGGTACATCTTCTTGTCGTTGATCGGGACCTGGGGGAACGTTCCCGCCGGAAACACGCCAACGGCCCTGGTGCCGAAGGTCTCATGTTCACGGACGAGCCGGTCGATTCCCTTCATGCCTTCGTTGGGATCGGCACTTGACGACGGGATGAACCGATCGGGGAAGCGCTTCATCGCTTCGGCTCCCGTTCCGGCGGGGTCACCGACGCCGATCAACCCTTTCTCAATGCCCCAGAGGTCCATCTCCCGCAGCGTCACGGCAATCGGATCGTCGACGTCTTGGAGTGCCTTCTCTGGAACGTCCTTGAACATGTACTCGACCGGGAAGTCGAACTCTTCGCTGGACTGGGTGTCTTTGGTTTGTCGGGTGATGAACCGATAGACCTCCTTCATGTCCCGGTGGGGGAATCCCAACATCGTGTCGATCGCACCTATGTCCTTGGGCATGACCATGCGAGAGAGGCCTCCTGCGTCCGAGCGTTCGCGATCTACCGGGCCGGGGCCGCGGTGCCAGGCATACTAGAACCAGGTTTCATTTACCTCCAATTCCACGGTACCGCCGTTCGGTCTTGGGGGACGAGTTCCAGACGACGCTCACCGTCTTCGGATCTCCGTCTAAATAGAATCAGATTGTAGAGATCGGTGTCGCAGGCTCCGGCAAATGTGCTCCCTCCCAGTGGGAAGTGAGGTTCCGGGAGCTCGTGTTGATCCGGTCGAACGTCTGAGTGATATGGGAATCGATGGGTGTGGGACGTCTGCAACACCGATCGGAATCAGACCACTTCGATTTTCTGCAGCGCAGACGTGATGTCGTGTAACTCGCGACATCGGCGGTCAGCCGTTTGGGGCCCTCACGAAAAGACCACTCCTCGATCACGGGGTTCAAAACGATAAGCCCGCCACTGGTGCGGTTTAGCTTTTCGCGTCGATCGGTTTGGACGTCATCAGGTTGGCTTCGAGAAGGTACTCAGGGTGGCTGCGGTCGATTTGCGACGCGGCGCGGTCGCGGATCTTTTGCTGCTGCTGAGCGTGGGGTACGGTGATCCAGAATGTGTCGTTGAGGATCCCCTCGAAGCAGATGTCAGCCACCTCTGACAAGGGTGCGAACTGCACCTCCATGCCAGCGTCTTTCATGCGCTGCAGGTAGGCGCCCAGCGCGTCCCGCCCTTCCTTCGGGGGTGCATTCGGCCGCGCGTAGCGTTCCGGACGATTGGCACCTGGGCGCCAGATGCCGGTGTTGAGCATGCCCGGCGTGGACGTCGACGGGTAGAGTAACGACGCGCTGACCAGCGCTCCGACTTCCCGTAGTTGTCCCCAGAGACACTCGGTGATCGTGGTGACCGCGGCTTTGGTCGTCGCGTACACCGCGCTGTTGATAAGCGGGGTGAATCCGCCATTGCTGGACGTGGTGTTCACGACGTGGCCCTCCTCACCCTGCGCCAGCATTGTGGGCACGAACGCGTTGATGCCGTTGACGACTCCCATCACGTTGACGTCGAGGGACCAGCGCCAGTCGTTGACGTGGTGTTCCCATATCTGACCCTCAGAGCCCGAGCCGATCCCCGCGTTGTTGCAAACCAGATGGATTGCCCCGTACCGCTCGAGCGTCGCATCACGCAATGCCTCAACCGATTCGAGTGACGTGACGTCGGTCACCACGCCTGTGACATCGAGACCCTGGTCTACCAACTCGCCGGTTGTCGTCTCCACCAGGCCGGGGACGACGTCCGCCAACACGACCTTCATCCCCTCTGCCCCGAACCGCTCCACTAGCGCCCGCCCGATGCCCTGACCCCCACCGGTGACCACCGCGACCTTGCCGACGACGTCTCTCACGACGACCTCCCTTTGTCTGACGTGCCGGCTTGCGGGCCGGGCACGTCTAGGCCGGAACTGACGTTCCCTGCCCCCGGACAAGGGGCGGAGAACGGGTGATTGCATATCATGTGTGATTGCACTATAACGCTGTAATAGGCCCAGGGGGGTACGACATGAAGCCACTCGCCGATGATCGATACATCGTGATCTCCTCCGATGGGCACGCCGGTGCCGAGATGCTCGATTACAGGGACTACCTCGAAAGCCGCTACCTCGAGGAGTTCGATGACTGGGCGAAGTCCTATGTAAACCCGTACGCCGACCTCCGGGGGGAGACGGCATATCGCAATTGGGACTCTGCGGCCCGACTACGCGAGCTCGAGGATGATGGCGTCGTGGCGGAGGTCCTCTTCCCGAACACCATTCCGCCGTTCTTCCCGTCCGGCAACTTGCTGGCGCGGCCCCCGACCCCGGACACCTACGAGCTCCGCTGGGCCGGCCTGCGGGCGCACAATCGTTGGTTGGCCGACTTCTGTGCCGAGGCTCCGGGCCGACGTGCGGGCATGGCACAGATCTTCCTGAACGACGTTGATGACGCCGTCTCGGAGATCACCTGGGCGCGTGAACACGATCTCTTCGGCGGGATCCTGCTGCCCGGTGTGCCGCCGGACTCGGGACTCCCAATGCTCTGCGCTCCGGACTACGACCCGATCTGGGCCGCTTGCCAGGATCTCGACATGCCGGTCAACAATCACTCCGGAGCCGCCGGCCCCGAGATGGGCGAACACCTGGCTTCCATGGCGATCTTCATGGTGGAGCTGGGCTGGTTCTCCCATCGGGTCTTCTGGCACATGGCCTTCGGGGGTGCCTTTGCCCGCTATCCCCGCCTAAAACTGGTGCTCACCGAGCAGTCATCGGGTTGGGTGCCCGCTACGCTCAGCATGCTCGACTATCAATACAGCCGTTTCACCGACACCGGTAACGCCGAGGCGCACTTCGGTGCCGAGCTCATCAAGGAGATTCCCGAACCACCGAGCTACTACTGGAGAAACAACTGCTTCGTCGGCGCCAGCTTCCTCCGTCCGAACGAAGCACCGCTCCGCTACGACATCGGTCTTGACAAAATCATGTGGGGCCAGGACTATCCGCACATCGAAGGGACGTACCCCTACACCACCGAAGCCCTGCGCTACACCTTTGCCGGGATCGACCCCGATGAAGTCGGACCCATGCTCGGAGGCAATGCCGCCCGCGTCTACGGGTTCGATCTCCAGCAGCTTGAAGCTATCGCCGCTCGCGTTGGCCCTCAGATCGATGAGGTCAATCTGCCGCTGGAACACGTCCCTGCTGACTCCCATTCGCTCGCCTTCGCCGGAGGAGACCTCAAACCGTGGTGACCGACAGCTACCTGATCATCTCGTCCGACACCCATGCCGGACTTCCCGACACTCAGTACAAGGAGTACCTCGAACCACGTTACCGAGAGGCCTTCGACGAAGACCTGGTGCAGCGTGCTGCTCTTCGAGCCCCGATGAACGCCCAAGTGGAAAAGCTCGAGTTCGTCAAGGACTGGTACGAAGAGAACGAGGAGGGACTCCGGGGGGGATGGGATGCGGCTCGTCGTGACGCTGAGCTGGACGCAGACGGCGTCGTCGGTGAGGTCATCTTCCCCGACGCCGACGCAGTGTTGGGAGGAGCATCGGCCCCGTTCGGAGCCGGCCTCGGCGCCAGCGGAGAGTACGACCCGACGCTGTTGATGGCAGGCGCCCAGGCCCACAACCGTTGGCTGGCCGAACTGTGCAGCGACAGTCCCGATCGCCGCTGCGGCCTGGCCATCGTACCGATCCTTCACGACATCGACGCAGCCGTCGCGGAGATCCGGAGGGCCAAGTCCTCGGGCCTTGGTGGCATTCTCATCCCTGCGATGTGGCGCCCGTACCCTCCTTACAACGATCTCCGGTACGAGCCCATCTGGGCCGTGTGCGAGGAGCTCGACATGGTCGTCCACACCCACACGGGTCCGGCACCACGCGAAGAGATCGGCGCCGACCTCGGTATCTACGCCAACGAGACCATCTTTTGGACGATGCGGCCGATGTGGTTCCTGCTGTGGTCCGGTGCTTTCGAACGCCACCCAGGCCTCAAATTCGCAATCACCGAAGGGGGGTCGTGGTGGGCAGCCGACCTCTTGTGGAGATCCGACATCGCGTACATGAACGAGCACGCCACCAAGAAGATGGGGAACATCGCCCCCAAATTGAAGATGCTTCCGAGCGAGTACTTTGATCGCAATGTCTTCATCGGCTCGTCCAACACTCGGCGACGCGAGATCGCGCGTCGCTTCGAGATCGGCGTCGGTAACATCATGTGGGGCAATGACTTTCCCCATCCAGAAGGAACGTGGCCTCATACTCGACAGTGGCTCCGCGATACCTTCTGGGATTGTCCGATCGAAGACGCGCGGCGGATCCTTGGGCTCAACGCTGCTGCCGTGTACAACTTCGACCTCGAGAAGTTGCAACCCTTAGCTGATCGCTTTGGGCCCACCCCAGCGGATCTCGGACAGTCCGGCGATGTGGACCTCGAGAAGTGGAAGGACGTCGAAGCGGCCGGTCGGCCGTGGTTGTCGGGAGCGGAAGCTCTGCCCGTGACGGTCTCGGAATAGCGGTGTCCACTGGGTCAGCCGAATCCGCCAAGGAGTCATCGGGCAGCGCTGCTCACGCCAACGAGCAGATCTCATGGCTTCGCTTCGAAGGCACCCGGACCGAGTCCCATTAACGATTGGAGAGCGATGGTATCGATCCTTTCTCAGTACTGCATCAACGTCAGCGATCTCGATCGGGCCATCGAGTTCTGGGAGGGAGTGGTCGGCATCCCTGTGCAGAGCCGTACCGACATTCCCAACGTCAAGGAAGCGGTGCTGCAGTCCCCAGCGGGGGGGAGTCGGATGCAGCTCGCGCAGCACCTCGACCAGCAGGGTCCGATCGACATGGGGACCGCTTTGTGGAAGCTGTACGTCAACACTGACGACTGCGTCGCCCTGTATGACAAGGCGATCGACGCAGGATGTGAGTCCGTGTCGCCGCCGAGCCGTCTTGAGCGCTGGCCGGTGACGATGGCCTATATCAAGGATTTCGACGGCTATCTGGTGGAGTTCGTGGAGTACCACGAGGGCACGCCCGTCGGCGTACCAGATCCACGAGACTACCGTTGAGCCTGCGGAGGATGGCATAGAGAACGGGCTAAATGGCGGACTGCAGACCGATCTGACGCGATCATGGGTCCGAGTAGAGGTGCGGCTACGCGGACGGGATGAGTGTGTAGGAACCGAGGTATGGAGTAGTGGCCCAGAAGGCGAAGGTGGCCCCAACCGGAACAGTCGCCGCCGGTACGCCTGTCACTGTGGACAAGGTGTTAGCGACCGCGATGAGGATGATAGAGAACGACGGAGTTGACGCGTTCAGCATGCGTAAGCTCGCGTCCGAGCTCGGAGTGGGAACACCGACCGTGTATTGGCACGTCGGCAATCGGGACGAACTCTTCAACAGGTTGATCGAGGAGATCACCGACCAACTTGGCAGGATCACCCCCGTCGGCCACACGCCGGCCGAGCGCATCGCATCGATCTCGAACACGCTCCTACGTGAAGTGCGGGCCCGCCCCCAACTCATCGCCCTCTCGTCGACTCAGGGCCGAGGGGAGGCCATCTTCACAAAGGCCCAGGCGGTGCTGGCCCACGAGGTGACCGCCAGCGGCCTGCACGGTGAAGAAGCAGCTTTTGCGGTCGCGACGATCCTCTTCCATCTTGGCGGATTTATCGTGCTGGAGGATGCGCTATCACCCGACTACCGAGTGCGCGGAGCAGAGGTTTGGGCCCAACGCGACACTGACATAGACGAGGCCATGAGCACCAAGCTGCATCAAGAGGTCGACCTCGACCGGATCTTCCGATTCACGCTCGATGCGATCCTCCAGTCCATCCTCGGGAACGGCAAGGGCCGGTGACGGCCGTGGCGAGTGACACAGCACCGGCAGAGCGGCCTGCTGCGCAATGTGGTGCGATGGCCACGGATCTTCGTCTGTCATGACCCGGAGACGGCTACATCGCTCCGACGGCATGTGTGCCTAATCGAGCTATGAACAGCAGAGTAGGCGCCTCAGCTATCGCCGTCACGGCACATGGACCACACGATCCCGCCGTTTCCGAGGTTGTGCTCGTCCACGGCGCCATGGATCGCGCCAAGAGCTTCCGGCGCGTAGTGGAGCATCTGCCCGACGTCAGGGTCATCGAATATGACCGTCGGGGCTATGGCGAGTCGATCCCGGCGGTGCCGCCCGCCACCTTGGCCCAGCATGTGGACGATCTGCTGGACGTCATGGACGATCGACCCACCACCGTCGTCGCCCACAGCTTTGGGTGCGTGGTCGTTGTCTCGGCAGCGATCTCGCACCCCGACCGATTCCAGGGGCTCGGCCTGTGGGAGCCGCAGGTTCCCTGGATGGAGTTCTGGCCACGGTCGGTCAGGCAGGGGCTCGAGGCAATGGCGGCTGAGGCAGACACTGATGCTCTTGCAGAGCGAGTGTACGCATCGCTGGTGGGCGAGGCCGCTTGGCGGGGCCTGCCCGAGGATCTGAAGGCGCGTCGGCGCGCCGAGGGTGCGGCCTTTCAGTCCGACGTCATATCTGGCCTGACGGCACCCTTTCGCTGGGAGGATCTCGAGGTGCCCAGCCTGTTCGGCGTCGGGCTTCAGACGTGGCCCTTTGCCCAGGAAGCGGCCACCAGACTGGCCGAGTCGCAGGGGGCCGACTTGTTCACCATCGCGGGCGCCGCCCACAGCGCACATGTCAGCCATCCGGAGCAATTTGCCCAATTCGTGCGCCGCAGCGTGAAGAGCCCAAAATGACGGATCACAGTGCCGCAGCTGGAGTCGAGGGGCTCACCCATACGCCAGAGGAGCTCCTCGCTCGCTACCACAAGGCCATGGGGCGTCACCCCGCGGTCACGCTGGAGATCGACGAGTACTCCGCGCAACGCATCGTCGCGAGCGCCCGATTCGAAGACGGGCACACTCGCCCAGGGGGGATGGTCGCAGGCCCCATCTTGTTCACGCTCGTTGACACCATGGCCTATTTCGTCACGATCGCCCACTCTCCGAAGGGCTCCGAGGCATTCACTGCCTCCATCTCGATGGAGTTTTTGAGAGCCGCGCCGGTCGGGGTCTTGGTCGTGGAGGGCAGACTCCTACGGTTCGGAAAGCGATCGTGTGTGGTCGACGCGGCAATTCGGCGCGCCGGGCGGGAGGAGCTCATCGCTCATGCAGTGGTGACCTACGCGCCGGTATTCCCCAGATGACGCTGGACCCCTGACGAATCCACCGCATCGCCGACGCTCGTAACACCGGTCGAAGTAAGGGAGCTGGATCAGCGGGCAGGTCCTCCCACTTAGAGGACTCAGGGGAACTCATGGCTCCCTGCGTCGGCGTCCCACGTGTCGAGCGTCACGCACTCTTCGCGGAGTTCACGCTTGACGATCCGCAGAATCGGGGCGTTCTTCTGCGCCCAGCCAGGACCGGGCCGCGAACTTTGCGATACCTGGGTTCAGCCGTTTGTTTCTCGTCCCGCCTGATGCAGAAGCGACATAGTAGGTGCTATGGTGATCGAAGACGAGAATGTAAAGGGGTGGAGTCGGATGGCCGGAGCATTCCGGGACCTGCGCGTCCTTGACCTGTCGTGGGGCATTGCGGGGCCCATGACGACCATGTTCCTGGCGGACAACGGTGCCGAGGTCATCCGGATCGAACCCCCAACAGGGGATCCCTTTGCCCAGCAGACCGGCTACCGGGTCTGGAACAGGGGTAAGCGCAGCGTCCGCCTCGATCTGCAGAGCGACGAAGGCAGAGGGCAGTTCGACAGACTGGCGCAGACAGCTGATGTAGTCGTTGACAGCTTCTCGTTGGGGACAACGGAGAGGTTGGGTATCGACCACGAAGCCCTCAGCGCACTCAACCCCAGAATCATCACCTGTTCGATAACCGCCTACGGAGAGCACAATGTTCACCGTGATCGCCCCGGCTATGACGGGCTAGTCGCAGCTCGGACCGGCCTGCTGTTCGACCAGAAAGGGCGACGGGGGACGGCCATGGAGTTCATTGGTGGCCGTCCCGGCCCTCTCCCGGAATTCGACGCTCCCGACGGTCTCGTCAGAGGGGCGGATCGGGAGGGGCCAATTTTCCCCCGCACCCCGTGGCCAAGCGTCGGTGCGACCTACCTCGCGACGCTCGGAATTGCTGCGGCGCTGCGAGCTCGTCAGGAATCCGGTCTCGGCCAGCGTGTCACCACATCTCTCCTTCAAGGCGTACTCGCCGCGGCGTGTCTCAACTGGCAGCGGGTGGAGAACCCAGATGCTCCCTTGTACTGGATGTGGCCGATTGACTCGAGGTCAATTGAAGGCCTCTATGAATGTGCGGACGGCAAGTGGGTGCATCACTGGACATTGCGTCCCCAATGGGTCCTGGCCGCAGCCGAAGGACAGAAGCTCTCTCCGAGAGAGCTCGGTGCTGGATATCGGAACGACCCAGATCGCGTCTCGATGGAGCCGGACGGGATGCTGACAGGTATCTTCCTGCACCCACAATTGGTGGACGCATTCAAAAAGTTCCCGTCAGATGAATGGGTCCGTGCGGCAGAAGAGGCAGGACTCGGTATCACCACCGT
>DATNLP010000543.1:0-3894 GCA_035602795.1 Acidimicrobiales bacterium
CGACGTGGAACGGCTCGACGTGGAACGGATCGACCTGGAACTGACCGGACCCGAGTCGACGGCACAGCGAAGGCGAGGTTCGTCGTGAGCCTCCCCAGGTCCTCGTGGCTCGTCATCTGGCTGTGGTCCGCCGCGGGGGCCGTGGCGATCGCCGTCAGCATCTCCCGGGCCGTCGGCGACGGCTGGCCCGGAGGGACGGACGTCGTGCTGGCCGTCGTGTTCGGCGCGCTCATGGCGGCCAGCTGGATCTGGCCGATCATGCTCTACATCGACAACGAGTCGGACGCGTTCGTCCTCGACGAGGCGTGCTTCATTTTGCTCATCCTCCTCGTCCCGGGCGACGTGACCGTCCTCGTGTTCGCGGCGGTGTCGGTGGTGGCCCAGGCCATCCGGAGGCGGCCGTTCGCCAAGTCGCTCTTCAACGTGGGCCAGGTCGTCACATCGGCCGGTGTGGCCACTCTCGTCTTCGCGCTGTTGCATGGGCAGAGCACGCCCATCGGCTACGCCAAGGTGGGTGCCGCCCTGGCCGGGGTGGTGTGCTACTACATCGTCAACACCGGCGCCATGGTGACCATCCTGTGGACCCTCGGCACGCCGTGGCGGCGCACCGTGGTGGGCGGCATCGGCGGCAAGCTCCTCGTCATCTGCGGCAGCGTCGCCATCGCCATCCCGACGGCGCTGCTCCTGGCGCACGATCCCAAGTACCTCCCCCTCGCCGTGCTGCCCCTGGTCATCCTGCGCGTCGTCGGTGCGGGTCACTTCTACGCGCTGCACGACCGGGCCCGGTTGCGTGGGCTATTCGAGGCCACGCTCGACGTGAACCGGGCCAAGAACATCGACGAGACGAAGACGGCGGTGTTGCACGCCGCCAGCTTGTTGCTGCGCTCGCCCGAGGCGACCCTCACGTCCGCCCAGCCCGAGGGCGAGGACCTGACCACCTCGTTCGAGGTCGGGGGCGAGGAGCTGTGGCTCGGCGTGTCGGGCCGCAGCCGCACGGAGCCCTTCGACGACGCCGACCAGACCCTCCTGGAGGCGCTGGCCGCCGTCGGCTCCATCGCGCTGGCTAAGACCAACCTGCTCGACGAGTGGCAGCAGCAGAAGGACAAGCTGTCGGTCATCACCAGCAGCCTCGGCGAGGGCGTGTGCGCCATCACCGAGGCGGGGGAGATCACCTTCCTCAACCCCGCCGGGGCCAGCATGCTCGGCTGGTACACCATCGGTGCCGGCGGCAGCGCCTCCGAGGACAACGCGCCCATTCTGCCGGCCAACGAGACGCCGCGGTTCCTGCTCGACCCCGCCATGCGCGCCATCGCGCTGCGGCGCAACGTCACCAGCTACGACACCCGCTTCGACCGGCCCGACGGCTCGCATTTCCCGGTGACCATGACCGCCTCGCCGGTCGTCGGCGACTCGTCGCCGTCGGGCGCGGTGATCGTCTTCCGCGACACCTCCGAGCGCAAGGCCTTCGAGGAGCAGCTGGCGCGCCACGCCTTCCAGGACGCGCTGACCGGTCTGGCCAACCGGCGCCTGCTGCTGGACCACCTGGACCACGCGTTGCTGCAGGCCGATCGGACCGGCAGCCAGGTGGCCGTCCTGTTCTGCGACATCGACCGCTTCAAGGTCGTCAACGACAACCTGGGCCACCAGGTCGGCGACGAGCTTCTCCGGGTCATCGGGGACCGGCTGCGCCGGGCCGTGCGGCCGGGTGACACGCTCTCCCGCTTCGGCGGCGACGAGTTCGTCATCCTGCTCGAGGGGGTGATCTCGCCCGACGACGCCATCGAGGTGGTCAACTCCGTCCTCGACGCGCTGCACGATCCGGTCGTCCTGAGCGCCGGCCACGAGGTCGTGGCCACCATGAGCATCGGCGTCGCCCTGAGCGAGTACGGCAAGTCGCGCGATGACCTGCTGCACGACGCCGACGTCGCCATGTACCGGGCCAAGGACCGCGGCCGCGGCGGGCAGTTCGCCCTCTTCGACGTCGACCGCATGGGCGGCCGCTCCGTCGGCCGCCTCGACCTGGACACCGCGCTGCACCACGTCGTCGAGCGGGGCGAGGTGGAGATCCACTACCAGCCGCTGGTCTCCCTGGCCGACCGCAGCATCATCGGGGCCGAGGCCTTGGTGCGCTGGAACCACCCGGACCACGGCCTGCTGCTGCCGAAGCAGTTCATCCAGCTGGCCGAGGACAACGGCACCATCCTCGAGATCGGCCGCTCGGTCCTCGAGCAGGCCTGCGGGCAGGCCAGGGCCTGGCAGGAGAAGTTCGGGATCGCGCTCCAGATCGGCGTCAACCTGTCGGCCCGTCAGTTCCAGCAGGTGAGCCTGGCCGACGACATCGCCGGCGTCCTGCGCTCCACCGGCATCGACGCCGCCAAGCTGTCCCTCGAGATCACCGAGAGCCTGGCCATGGACGACGTCGACGTGACCACGACCGTCCTCACCCGGCTGCACACGCTCGGCGTCCGGCTGGCGATCGACGACTTCGGGACCGGCCACTCCTCGCTCGGCTACCTGGCCCGCTTCCCCATCGACGAGGTGAAGATCGACCAGAGCTTCATCCGCGACATCGAGCAGGACCCGGTGAAGTCCGCCATCGTCTCGGCTGTCGTCGCCCTCTCGCAGGCCATCGGCTCGACGACGGTGGTCGAGGGCGTCGAGACCCAGGCCCAGCTCGAGGAGCTCCGGAACCTGGGCTGCGACATGGCCCAGGGCTTCTTCTTCGCCCGCCCCGTCTCCGCCAATGCCTTTGACCGCCTTCTCACGGCGAACATCAACCCGTCCTCGGCCGCATCCGGGCCGCCCGAGCTGCGCATAGTGCGCGGGGACGCCATCGCCGGTTGAGGACGGGCGAGGCGCCCGGCTCCGGTACTGTCGCGGCGATGGCAGCCGAGCGCCCGCTGCGCGTCCTCATGGCCAAGGTGGGGCTGGACGGCCACGACCGTGGTCTGCGCGTCGTCGCCCGCATCCTGCGCGACGCCGGCTTCGAGGTCGTCTACGCCGGCCTGCGGCAGTCGCCCGAGAGCATCGCCGCCATGACCGTGCAGGAGGACGTCGACGTCGTCGGCGTCTCCATGCACAACGGCGCCCACCTCACCTTGGCGCCGGCCGTCGTCGGGGCGCTGCGCGAGGCCGGCCTCGACACGCCGGTCGTCGTGGGCGGCATCGTCCCGCCGGACGACGTCGCCGTCCTGCTCGCCGGCGGCGTGGCGGCCGTGCTGGGCCCCGGGGCCTCAAACGACGACGTGGTGGCGAGCATGCGCGCCGCCGCCCGCAGCCTCAACTGACGACGGCGCGGCGCAGCGCCTCCCGCAGGAGCGGGACGGCCTGGTGCCAATCACCCACGATCCCCACGTCGCAATGCTCGAAGACGGGCGCCCCGCGGTCCTCGTTGATGGCCAGGATGGTCCCGGCAGCCCGTACCCCCACCATGTGGTTGAACTTGCCGCTGAGGCCGACCGCCACGTAGAGCCGAGGCGCGATGGACCGCCCGGTGATGCCGACTTGGCGCGCCCGCGGCGCCCAGCCCTTGTCAGTCACCTTCCGGGTGGCGGCCAGCTCGGCCCCGAGCACGGCGGCCAGCGGGCTCAGCTGCTCGTACTCGTTGGGCGCCACGCCGGTGCCCACGCCGATCACGGTCTCGGCCCGGGCCAGCGTCTCGACGTCGTCGTTGCGGCGCTCGGCTACCAGGCGCACCCGCCCCCGGGCCGGTAACGCCGCCGTGGCCTCCGTCGGCACCGGCCGCCGGCGTGCCGGCGCGGCGGGCAGCACACCGGGCCGCACGGTGGCCATTTGGGTCTCGCTGCGGCAGGTGATGTCCGCCACCAGCGCCCCGGCGAAGGCGGGCTTGGCGGCGACCAGCACCCCGTCGCGGTGCGACAGCTCGACGGCGTC
>DATNLP010000201.1:0-6764 GCA_035602795.1 Acidimicrobiales bacterium
AGGCGTAGTGCGGGTACCGGCTGGTGCCGCCGCTCACCGGGAACATGCCGCCCAGCTCGGCGTGCACCAGGGCCAGCAGAATGACGGCGAAGGAACCGATCAACCAGGCGATGACGGCCGCCGGACCGCCGATGGTCGATACGAACAGCGCGCCGAACAGCCAGCCCGAGCCGATGATGGAGCCCTCGGACGTGAAGAGCAACCCGATGAAGCCGGCCTCGCGCTTGAGTCCGTCGTCGTCTTGACGCATCGGTGCGGCGGCGGTCTGGGTCATGGCGACACCCGGTTGTGCATCCGCCATCCCTCCCCGGCATGACCCTCGGCGCGCCCTGAACCGGCGTAGCGTGACGGTAGCCCATTGGCCCGCGCCGACCAACTACCGGTCGGGCCGTTCCACGGAGCGCACGGTGGCGAGCGGGCGGAGGACGTCATCGACACTTCCATCGTCTCAGGCTGGCTACCCGTTGTGGTCGTGGTCTTCGCGGTGGTCTTCGGTGCCGGCGCGGTGCTGGTCAGCCGGGTCCCGCCGCGCCGGCTCCTCGGGGCCGCCGGCGTCGCCGTCGCCGCCGCGGCGGTCGTGGCGCTGTTGCTGTGGGCCGTGGGCTCGGCCTTCCCCGGCACCACGGTGTGGTGGTCGGCGGCGGCGCTGTGGCTGCTCGTCGTGGCCATCGCCGCCTGGCCGCACGTCGGCGCGCTCCGCCGGGCGGTCTCGGTCGTGGCCGTCGTCCTGCTGACCACCGTGACCCTGGGCTCGCTCAACGCGGCCTACGGCACCTACCCCACGCTCGACCGGCTCGTGCACCTGAACCCGGTCAACAACGTGCTGCCGGGTGAGCTGGCCGCCATTGAGCAACGCGCAGAGTCGAGCGGGAAGCTGCCGAGCAACGGCACGGTCGTCATCGAGCACATCCCGCCCACGGTGTCGGGCTTCCGCGCCAAGGACGCCTACATCTACCTGCCGCCGGCCTGGTTCGCCACGCCGCGGCCCGCGCTCCCGACGCTCATATTGCTGCCCGGGGAGCCGGGCAGCCCGGCGGACTGGACGGTGGCGGGCGACGCCGACAGCACCGCGGACGCCTTCGCAGCCGAGCACGACGGCAAGGCGCCCATCATCGTCATGCCTGACACCAACGGATACCTGACCGAGGACACCGAGTGCGTCAACAGCAAGTTCGGTAACGCCGAGACCTACCTGACGGTCGACGTCCCCGCATTCGCCCGTTCGGAATTCGGTGCCGCCACTGGACCCGACTCGCTCGCCATCGCCGGGTTGTCGGCCGGCGCGACCTGCTCGACCGTGTTGGCGCTGCGCCACCCCGACGAGTTCGACACTTTCGCCAGCTTCTCGGGCTTCGCGGCGCCGACGTACCTGGACTACGGGATTCCCAAGACGATTGAGTTCCTCTTCGGCGGCTCGCGGGAGCGTTTCGACGAGCACGACCCGGTGGTGCTCCTGCGCCAGCACCGCTACCCCGGCATGGGCGCCTGGTTCGAGGTGGGAGAGAGCGACACCGTGCCCCACCGCGCGCTCGAGGTGCTCGTGCCGGCGGCGCAGAAGGCGGGCATCGACACGTGCTCGTTGGTGCGGCCCGGGGACCACGACTTCACGCTCTGGAGCCGAGCCTTCGCCGACGCGCTGCCCTGGCTAGCCTGGCGGCTGCACCTCATGGCTGATCAACCGCACGTCCAAGCCACCTGCACGGCCGGCGCCTCCTGACCCGGCGGGCAGCGGAGCGCTTCGGTGGCCATCCTCTTCGCGCTCCTCTCGGCGTTCTCGAACGCCACCACCGCCGTGCTGCAGCGCCTGGCCTCGGTGTCGCAGCCGGAGACGACAGGCGGCTGGCGCACCGCGCTGGCGCTGGTGCGCGACCCGCGCTGGCTCCTCGGTCTGGTCTTCATGGGCGGGACCTTCGTCTTTCAGGCCGTCGCTCTCTACTTCGGCGAGCTGGCGGTGGTGCAGCCGATCCTCGTCACCGAGCTGATCTTCACCCTGGCCCTGCGCCGCTGGTGGCTGCGCGACCCCATCACGCCCAAGACGTGGACGGCGGCCGTCATGATCTGCAGCGGACTGGCCGCCTTCCTGTTGGCGGCGCACCCCGAGGAAGGCCACCGCGTGGCCACCGTGGGCGACTGGGTATGGGCCCTCACCACGCGTGGCTTGGTGGTCGTGGTGTTGGTGGTGCTGAGCCGGACCGGCTCACCGGCCCGACGCGCCGCGCTCCTGGGGGCGGCGGCAGCCCTGGTCTGGGCCATTGACGCCGCCTTCGTCAAGGCCGCCACCGACCTGCTGTCACAGTCGGGCTGGGCCTCGCTGCTCGTGCACTGGCCGCTCTACGCCGTGGTGGCCAGCGGGGTGCTCGGCACCATTCTGGTCGAGGCGGCGTTCACCGCCGGGCCCCTGGCCGCGTCACAACCGGCCCTGCTCATCGTCGACCCGCTGGCTTCGATCGCCCTGGGGATCGAGCTCTTCGGCGAACAGCTGCGCACGAGCGTGCCGGCCTTGACCGTCTCGGCCATGGGCCTGGCCGTGATGGCCACCGGAGTGGTGCTCATCAGCGTGTGGGCGCCACCGGTGATGACCTCGCACAAGGGCAAGCCGGGGCCGGGACCGCCACGCGCCGGCGATGTCGCGGGCCTCGGCCTCTGACGCGCCCTGATCCCCGTGCGCCCCGGGGGACTCGAACCACCCAACCTGCGGATTAAGTGTCCGCTGCTCCACCGTTGAGCTAGAGGCGCGCGCTTACCCTACGAGCGCAGGCGTTGGCAGGCAACCGTCAGCCCAGCGGCGGCGTGCAGCGGGCGCCGGAGGGAGGGCGCGGCTGGGGGGTGAGGCCGACCTTCCACGAGAGCCACGGCAGCGAATCCTGGAAGGCCATCTCCCAAAACTGGAAGTTGTGCGCGCCGTCGGGGGTGTACAGGCAGGTCTGGGCCAGGTGGGCCTTGGTGATGGCCAGCTTGCTCAGTTGCTGGGCCATCGACAGGGAGGGCTGGTCCTGCTGGCCCACCTCGAACCATCCCGAGATGGATGGGTACCGGTTGACCGCCAAGAGGTGGACCGGGTTGTGCGCCTCGTAATTCGCCTGTGACCCGCCGTAGAGGGCGGTGATGGTGTCCTGCTCGTCGTCGTTGCCGAAGGTCGGCGAGGTATAGCCGGAGTAGTCCCCGAAGATGGGGAAGACGCTCGGGTTGCGCAGCGCCAGCGTGATGGCGCACGTCCCCCCGGCCGAGAGCCCGGCCACCGCGAGCGAGTGCGGGCCGGTCGCGGCGTCGAACTCATTGCGCATGAACGTGGGCACGTCGACCGTGAGGTACGTCTCGGCCGCGCCGTAGTGGGAGTTGGCGCACTCGCTGTCCATCGATGGCCCGTTGGCATCGGGCATGACCAGGATGGGCGACATGCCACCGTGGCTCTGGGCGAAGTCGGTCGAGGTGGTGTCGGCGAAGCCGGCCCGGGTCCAGTCCGCCGAGCTGCCGGGGACCCCGGCGATCAGCACTATGACCGGCAGCGACGGCTCGGGAGTGTGGAACCAGATGGGCGGCAGCCACACGTAGGCGTCAGCGGCGTCGAACTTCGACTTGGTGTTCGGGATGTGGATCTCGATGGTCTCGCCGTGGTCGGGCAACTTGCCGCTGTTGCGCACCTGTGTGCGGATCGCGTTGAGCTCGGGCAGCGCCACGAAGTTGGCTGCGGTCTTCCCGAAGAGCCGATCGAGCGTCGGCCAGTACCCATACGTCTCGTTGACGACGGTGAAGGCGGCGATGACACAGAAGACGATGGCCAGCACCGAGAACGTGCGCAAGGCCCAGTGTGCTTTGGTGAAGCCGAGCACGGCCACCACGAGCGAGAACATCATGAGCCACACCCACAGGTAAAAGGTGTGGGGGAAGGCGTCGGGCACGAGGTTGAAGATATGGATGGCGAGCGCCACCAACCCGGTCAGAGCCAGGCTGATCGGGATGCCGAGTGCCAGCTGCATCTTCCAGGCCCCGTCCCACCAGCCGACGGCCAAGACGGTCGACACGATGGCCACGGTGACGATGACCACCGGGAACCATCCGCTGACGATGGAAAAGTTGATGGCGAGTTCCATCGGCACCTCGGTAAGCTACCCATCCCAAGTTCCGCATGCCCGTCTCTTCGGCACTTGGAGGAGGTGGAGGTGGAGGTGGCGTCGGAACCCGAGAATCAGTCCACGGCTGACGCGCTGATCAGTGAGCGCCGCGCCAAGCGCGACGCGCTGCGCACGATCGGCATAGAGCCCTATCCGATGCGGTTCGACCGCACGGACACGGCCGCGGAGTTGCACGACCGCTACGCCGATCTGGCGCCCGACACGCGAACCGGGAACCAGACCCGCGTGGCCGGCCGGGTGACCAGCATCCGTGGGCACGGCAAGCTCGAGTTCGTGACGCTGCAGGACGTCAGCGGCAGCATTCAGCTGCTGATGAGCGCCTCGCAGCTCGACCCCCCGGCCATGGAGGTCCGTGACCGCCTCGACCTGGGCGATTGGCTGGGCGCGTCCGGCGAGGTGGTGACCAGCCGGCGGGGCGAACTGTCCGTCGAGGTCACCTCGCTCACACCGCTCTCCAAGGCGCTCCGCCCCCTGCCCGACAAGTGGCACGGGCTGAGTGACGAGGACATGCGATACCGCCAGCGCGAGGTGGACCTGCTGGCCAATCCGGACTCACGCCGCGTCTTCGACGTCCGGTTCAAGACGCTGGCCTCCATGCGCCAGACCTTCACGGACGAGGGTTTCGTGGAGGTCGAAACGCCGATTCTGCAGAGCCTGGCCGGCGGCGCCATCGCGCGGCCTTTCGTCACGCACTCGAACGCCCTCGATATCGACCTCAGCCTGCGAATCGCCCCCGAGCTGTTCCTGAAGCGTCTGGTCGTGGGCGGCTACGAACGCGTCTTCGAAATAGCGCGCAATTTCCGCAACGAGGGCATCGACACCCGCCACAGCCCGGAGTTCACCTCCCTCGAGGCCTACCGCGCCTTCGGCGACGTCCACGACGGCCTCGACCTGACGGAGCGGGCCATCGTGGCGGCCGCGCGTGCCGCGGCGGGTCGCCTCGCCTTCACGGTGGGCGATCACAAGGTGGACCTCACGCCGCCCTGGCCCCGCTACGAGCTGCTCGACCTGTTGGAGGAGGCGGTGGGCCAGCGGGTGCACCCGAGCGGCCCGGTGGACGACGTGCGTGCCGTGTGCGCCGCGCACAACGTGCCCTTCATGGAGTCGTGGGGCTCGGGCAAGCTGATCTTCGAGATGTACGACAAAATCCTCCAGGGCCGGGTCCTCGACCCGCAGTTCATCACCGGATTCCCGGTCGAGGTCAGCCCGCTGGCCCGCCACCGGCCCGACGATCCCACCCTGGCCGACCGCTTCGAGCTCGTGATCGACGCCAAGGAGTTGGCCAACGGCTACAGCGAGTTGAACATCCCCGAGGAGCAGGAGGCGCGGTTCGTGACCGAGGCGGCCGCGGCGGCGGCGGGCGATCAGGAGGCACACCCCGCCGACCGGGCGTTCGTCCGCGCCCTCGAGTACGGCCTGCCCCCCACCTCGGGCATCGGCATCGGACTCGACCGGCTGGTGATGCTGCTGGCCGAGGTCACGTCCATCCGCGACGTGATCCTCTTCCCCATCCTCCGCCCCGAGGCCACGGAGTGACCGACACGGCGGCAGCGGTCCCCACGCCGGCCGCCGTGAAGACACCGGAGCAGTCGGGCAACGGTGCCGGCCCTCCGCCGGAGACGGTTCCGGCGGTGCCCGACGTGACCGAGGTCGCCGTGCCCCCGGGCGGACGCACCGTCGTGGTCAGCGACCTGCACCTGCCGACCTTCGCCACCGAGACGAGCCGCGCCGTCGAGGCCGAGCTCAGCGAAGTGCTTGACCAGTGGGTGGGACCGGGGGTCTTCGTCATCGCCGGCGACGGCTTGGAGTTGCTGGCCGGCCCACCCGACGTCAGCCGCATCCTCGACGCCCATCCGCGCTTCGCCCAGGCCCTGGGTGCCTTCGCAGGCACTGTCGAGCGCACGCTCGTCGTCCTGCCCGGCAATCACGACGGGCGGCTGGCCTGGGACCGCGAAGCCCTGGCCGTCCTGCGCGAGCGCGTCGGCGCCTACACCATCGCCCTGGCCGTCGACCTCCTGGTGCCCACGGAAGGCTCCACCGCCCGCGTCCGCGTCGTCCATGGCAACCAGCTCGACCCCTACAACGCGTTCGAGGACCCGCGTTCACCTGTAGACACGCCGATGGGGCACCACATTGTGCAGCAGATCCTGCCCGAGCTCGAAGCGCGCCAGGAGCCGGGCTCGCTGCTCGACGGCGTGCAGTGGCTCGACGGGGACCTGGCCGATTTCGTCGGCTCGCGCCTGCTCTACCGCAAGGTGGTGGGCAAGCTCTGGCTGATCGCCATCCCGTTCCTCGCCGCGCTGGTGCTGCGCTTCCTCGCCTTCTTCCCGGGGGTGGGCGCGCTGCTGCACCACCACGCCCAGCGCTGGCTCGTCGGGCTCGGCGTCCTCATTGCGCTCATGGTCGTCGTCGCCGCGGTGGCCGCCCTGGCCACCATGCTGCGAGTCAACCGCGCCCTGCGCGAAAGCGTCGTGAGCATGCGGGCCGACCCCGCCACCCACAACAGCGCGGCCCGGTCGGAGGCCTCGCGGCTGGTGACCGAGGGCTACGCCGGCGTCGTCTCGGGGCACACCCACGAGCCCGAGCTCTCGGTGGTGGGCAACGGCTTCTACGCCAACTCGGGCAGCGGCA
>DATNLP010000204.1:0-3290 GCA_035602795.1 Acidimicrobiales bacterium
CGCACGACGTCTCCGCTGATCAACCCGCCACGCTCGAGCTCGCCGCAGAGCTCCGAGGACTCGTCGAGGAGGGTCTCAAGCGGGACGTGGGCGACGACGGTGTAGCGAGAGCGCGTCGGGCCGTTCGACGAGGACGAGCCGCTGTCGCGCACCAGTGCCATGAGGGCGTCGGCCAGGCGCTGATCCCAGGGCGTCTCGCCGTCTGAGCCCAACGCCTTGGCCCGGGCCTCGAGGCAGGCCCGCACCTCGGCGAAGGACTCGGCGGGCAGCTGGGCCGTCAGGGTCCGCAACGCCTCGTTGAAGCGCAGAGAGCGGGCCTCGTACTCCTTGTGGGCGTCGGCCCGGGTCGGGGGCCGCTCAGATCGGACCAGCTCCTTGAGGTCGCGCACCGAGTGCTCGGCCGCCGCCTCGGCCCACGCGGCGTCGGTCTCGGGAGTGGCCACCGCAGCAACGACGCGTACCTTGTCCAAGGGGACCGCCCCGCTGCAGAGGGCTTCGCTGAGGTGCGGCAGGTCGAAGAGGCGCTCTCCGACGCCGGCCCAGGTGCGAGCGCTGGCCAGGCCGACACCTGTGCGCTCGACCATCCAGGCCTCGGCCGAGGTGGCGCCATCGGCCCGAAAGGCCTGGCGGCGCGAGAGCTCGGCCAGGGCCAGGCTGATGAAGCCCGCCAGCGAGGCCTGGGCCGAGGCCGATTCGGCGAGCATCTCCTGAAGTTGCTCGCTCGGCATGGCCGCCACCTCTGCCAGGCTGAGCCTCGGCACGTCGAAGGTAGGCCGGGCGGCGGTGGCGGTTGTGGTCCCCATCGCCGGTGAACGGTCGTCGTGTGTGACCGCGACTCGTACGGAACGTTTCGGGAGAGCCGAAATTTGTGGGGAGCAGCCGGTCAGCAGCCGCCGGCTCGTCACCCGGCGGGACTGCATCCCGGCGAGAGACTCGACACCGCCTCACGCCACCGCGCCTGATGCCGGGCCGGTCGACGGAGCGAACCAAGCCCGATCTGCTCCGCCGATCCCGGCCGGCCGGCCGACCTAGTCGCTGAGCCGTTCGCCACCCGTGGCCGCCGGCGGCCGCCCACGCTTGGGGAGTGGCGCGGCCTGCTTGGGCATCCGCCCGGCGTCCTCCAGCGCCCGCCGCAGCAGCATCTCGACCTGGGCGTTGAGGCTGCGGAACTCATCGTTGGCCCAGCGGGCCAGCGCGTCGTGTACGGCGGGGTCGACCCGGAGCAGGACCTGACGTCGCTCGCTCACGTATAGAGCGAACCCGTGTTCACGACGGGCGATGGCGGCTGGTCGCTGCAGAGCACCACCATGAGGTTGCTCACCATGCTGGCCGTGCGCTCCTCGTCGAGCGACACGACGCCGCCCTCGCTCAAACGGTTGAGCGCCATCTCGACCATGCCGACCGCGCCCTCGACGATGCGGCCGCGGGCGGCCACGACCGCGTTGGCCTGCTGGCGGCGCAACATGGCCTGGGCAATCTCCTGGGCGTACGCCAGGTGCGAGATCCGGACGTCGACGATCTCGACGCCGGCGACCGCCACCTTGTCCGCCACTTCGTGGGCCAGCTCGGCCGCCACGATGTCGGTCGATCCCCGCAACGAGGTCCCGACGTTGGTGGTGTCGTCGTAGGGGTGGCTCGTGGCGACGTGACGCAGCGCCGACTCGGCCTGCACGCTCACGAAGTTCTGGTAATTCTCGACCGCGTAGGTCGACTTGGCCGTGTCGACCACCTGCCAGACGACGATGGCGGCGATCTCGACCGGGTTGCCGTCGGCGTCGTTCACCTTCAAGTGGTTCGTCTCGAAGTTGCGCACCCGGACGCTGACGCCGCGCCGGATGGTGAGCGGCAGCACCCACCAGAAGCCCGGCTTGGTCAGCGTGCCGACGTAGCTGCCGAAGAACTGGATCACCGAGGTCTGGCCCGGCGGCACCACGACGAGCGCGATGACGACGAGAAAGAACACGAGGATGGGCAGCCACAGGATCCACCCGACGTGCTGGGACACGGCGAGGACCGCTCCCCCCGCGCAGGCGAACAGCACGATCACCCCGAACCATCCGTTCAAGGCCAGGGCGTGACGTTGCGTGATCTCGACTCGGGCTTGATGCTCGGCCGGCTGAGCGGCGACGGTGCTCATGATGTGGCTCCTTCCAAATGTGATACTAAAGTGATATCACATTTGTGAGGCGGTGAACAGACCCTTTTTCCGAACAGGTTCAGGTCAGGCCGGCCAGCCAGGCCGACACAATGCCGCCCACTTCGTCCTCCGCCTTGCGCAAGGAGTGGTCGCCGTCGACGAAGGTGCGGGTGGCGGGACCCGGGATGGCCGACGTCTCGCACTCGAGCTGCTCGGGCGTGGCGAACGCATCACGACGCCCGGACACGAAGAGGCAGGGCAGGCGCAGCTCGGGAAAGTGTTCGGTGCGCAGTCGGTCCGGGCGGCCCGGCGGGTGGAGCGGGTAGCTGACGAGCACGAGTGCGGCGGCCTCCAGCCCTTCGGCCACGGCCATGGAACACATGCGCCCGCCGAAGGAACGCCCACCGACGGCGATGCGGCTCATGGTGACGCCGAGTCGGTCCGCCAGAGCCGTGCTGGCGGCCCGCACGGTCTCGATGCAGACCGCCGGCGGATCGGTGCGGCGCTTGCCGGCGGCCTGGCCGGGGAACTCCACCCGCTCGACGACGATGCCGGCGTCCGTCACGGCGCGGTCTATGGCCACCAGCCCGGACTGCTCGCGCCCCGCACTGGCACCCGGGGTCAGCACCAGGCCGGCCGGTTTCGATGGCGTCATGGGGCCATCTTGGTCGACCTGTCGGCGCGGCGTCGGCGGGGGCGGGGGCGTCGGCGCAGGACGAGGAGGAGGAGGAGGGAGGAGGAGGCGCACGGAAGGCGGGAGGTGACGTGACGACACTCGGATGGAAGAGTGAGGCGTGGGCGCGCCGACCGACTGGCAGACGAGGCTCACTCGGGTGGTCGGCCCTGTCGGGAACGTCCGCCCGCTCGGTGGCCAGGCCTGGCTGGTCGACGCCGACGGCCGCGGGCTGGTGGCCAAGCTCGGCCCGGGTGTGCTCGACGAGTCCGATGGCCTCCGGCAGCTGGCTGCGGTTCCGGGAGCGCCACCGGTGCCCGAGGTGGTCCACGCGGAGAACGACCTCCTCGTGACGAGCGCGGTCGAGCAGATGGCGAGGGGTCCCGGCCACGACGAGTCACTGGGGCGATCGTTGGCCCTGCTGCACAGCGCGCCCTCCCCGCAATGGGGCGGGGGCTCGTCGTGGATCGGTGCCTGCCC